>DOJA01000193.1:0-3752 GCA_003511945.1 Phycisphaerales bacterium
GTGGGTGGGCGTGCGGGGCAGTGGACGCGAGAAGTCTTGACACTCGGTGGAAGTTGGGTACTCTTTGCCCCCTTGCCCGGCGGGCTGCCCGGGGGTCTGTCCGGGGGGGCCGTGGGGGCCGTGGGGGCCGGTGGGACCGCTGGGCGCGGTGTTCTAAGGGTTCGTTCGGCGGCGGGGCGGGGTTCGCCCTCTGGAACGGTCGTCGGATGTGCCGCCCGGTCGGTTGGCCTGGGCGGGTGAACGAGTGGCGGGCATCAGGTCGGCGTCGATGACGCGAGGACGCGAATGAGCGGCAGCAAGATCCGAATCCGCATGGAAGCGTACGACCACCAGGCGCTGGACGCTTCCGCCAAGGAAATCGTCGACCACGCCAAGCGCACGAGCGCAAAGGTGGCCGGTCCGGTCCCGCTGCCCACGCGGATCGAGCGGTACACGGTGCTGCGTTCGCCCTTCATCGACAAGAAGTCGCGCGAACAGTTCGAGATCAGGACCCACAAGCGAATCATTGACATCACCGAGCCGAACGCTCGGACGGTCGAGGCGCTCAACCGCCTGGTCGTCCCCGCGGGCGTGTTCATCAAGATCAAGGCCTGAGCGGCTGAATGGATCACGGGCCGGTCTTCCTCGCGGAAGGCCGGCCCTTTCGGTTGAATCGGGTTCCTCTGCCGCCCGATGCGGCCCGCTGGAAGGTCCGGCGGGCGCGGCGCGGGGCAAGAACCTCCTCCGGATCGACGGGTCGGCTCGGGCCGATCGGTCGGGGCGGGGGCCGGGCGCTGGGCGCGGGGTCGCGCCGGCGTGGGGAAGGAAAGGGTTCGGACGGCCATGGGCATCTCGCTGCTGGGACGCAAGGTGGGCATGACGCGGGTCTTCCGAGAGGACGGCTCGGCGGTGCCCGTGACGGTGGTCCAGGTCGGGCCGTGCGTGGTCACGCAGATCAAGTCCGCGGATGGGCCGGACGGCTACGGGGCGGTGCAGATCGGTTTCGAGGACATGAAGGCGCGGAACTCGACGATGCCGATGATCGGCCACGACGCCAAGGCGCAGACCGGACCGAAGCGGGTGCACCGGGAGTTCCGGGTTGATGCGAAAGAGGCGTCGGCGTACTCGCTGGGCCAGACGCTGACGGTCGAGGCGCTCGCCGGGCTGAAGTTCGTCGATGTGATCGGCACCAGCAAGGGCAAGGGCTTCCAGGGCGTCATGAAGCGGCACAACTTCAAGGGCATCTGCGCCTCGCACGGCACGGAGCGGAAGCACCGCTCGCCGGGCTCGATCGGCGGCAACTCGAACAACCGAGGCACGGGCAACAACAAGGCGGGCATCCGGATGGCCGGCCAGATGGGCAACGGGCGGGTGACGGCCCGGTCGCTTGATGTTGTGCGTCTGGATGTGGATAATGGGCTCCTGCTGGTGAAGGGTCCGGTCCCCGGCGCCAACAACGGCGTGCTGGAGATTCGGACCCCGGTGCGGCTGTACAAGCCCAAGGCCAGGAAGCAGGCCGCCAAGGGTTGAGCGGCTGGTGGTGAGGCCCGCGTCGGAGGCGACGGCGGGCGACGGATCGTGTCGGAGTGCAGTCGGGTCGGGCGGCGCCGAGGATGGGCCGCCCCCCGGTCGAGAGGGTCCCGCCCCCCGGGAGTTCCTGGGGGAGGAAACCGCTCGACGGAGACAGAAGTGCAGGGTCGCCGAGTCGAACCCGGGTCCGCCTCATTCAGTGAGAGAGGCCGGTCCGGGGAAGGCGAGCAAGGGCCCGAGGGCGAGAGAAGTGTCGGCGAGTGCCGACGACGCCCCGGATCACAGGCGACGAGACGAGCGAGATTCCACCGATGGAAGTCCCCGTCCTGAACATCAAAGGCCAGAAGGTCGGCTCGATCTCCGTGGACGAGCAAGGCCTGGGCGGCGAGGTCAATCCCGCCCTTATCAAGCAGGCGTTCGTTCGCTACCACGCGAACCAGCGCCAGGGCTCTTCCCGAACAAAGAAGCGTTCGGAGGTCGAGGGCTCGACCCGCAAGCTGTACCGCCAGAAGGGCACGGGCAACGCCCGCGTCGGCCCCGCACGCACCCCCACCCGCAGGGGCGGCGGGCACGCGCACTCCAAGAAGCGCGAGCGCGAGCACTTCCGGCTGGACATGCCCATCAAGATGCGCCGCAAGGCCAACCGCAACGCGCTGCTGGCCAAGCTGCTCGACGGCGAGGTGCGCGTCATCGACTCGCTGGAGTTCGCGAGGCCCCAGACCCGGGCGTTCCGCGAGCTGCTCGAGGCGTGCCAGATCAACCGTTCGTGCGTGGTGGCGCTGGCCCCCGAGAACGCCAACGCCCGGCTGAGCGCCCGGAACCTGGACGATGTGACGGTGTGCAGCAGCCGCCAGCTGACCTGCTGGGAGATGCTGAACCACCGGTTCATGATCATCTCCAAGGCGGACCTGCAGGCGTGGATCGACGGCCCGAGCCGCCTGACGGACAAGTCGGCCAAGTCGGGCAAGAAGGCCGACGGGACGGAGGTGGCGTGATGGACTCTCGTTACATCATCAAGAAGCCCCTGCTGACCGAGAAGAGCACCTTCCACTCCGACGAGAGCAACCGCTACTCGTTCGAGGTGCCGGTGACGGCGCGGAAGGACCAGATCAAGGCGGCGATCGAGGACCTGTACAAGGTCCGGGTGCTGAAGGTGAACACGGTGACGCGCCGCTCGCGGAACCGTCGGATGAAGTACGGGCTGGTGACGGGCTCGGTCACCAAGAAGGCGATCGTGCGCGTGCACCCCGAGGACACGATCGAGCTGATCTGACGGCTCTCAGGCGACACGACGAAGGGACAGGACGATGCCGATCCGCGTGTACAGACCGACCAGCGCCGGGCGCCGAAACGCCTCGGTGAACATGCGCGAGGATGTGACCAAGACGACGCCCGAGAAGTCGCTGCTGGCGCCCCTCATCCGCAAGTCCGGTCGGAACAACCAGGGCAAGATCACCGTCCGCGGGCGGGGCTCGGGCGTGAAGCGCATGTACCGGCGGATCGACTTCCGGCGCACCGACCGCCTCGATATCCCGGGCACGGTCGTCGGGATCGAGTACGACCCCAACCGCTCGGCCCACATCGCGCTGATCCAGTACGCCGACGGCGTCAAGCGGTACATCCCGGCCCCCAAGGGGCTCAAGGACGGGGACCAGGTGCTCGCGTCGGCCCAGCCAATCGAGCCCAGCCCCGGCAACGCGATGCGCCTGAAGGACATCCCCACGGGTCTGAATGTCCACTGTGTGGAGCTGACCCCCGGGCGCGGGGCGCAGATGTGCCGCAGCGCGGGGACCTATGCGCGGCTGTCAAACAAGGAGGACCGGTTCGCAACCCTGGTGCTCCCGTCGGGGGAAATCCGGCGGGTGCTGCTGGAGTGCCGCGCGACGGTGGGGGAGACCGGGAACCCGGATCACTCGCTGCGGAGTCTGGGCAAGGCGGGCATCTCGCGCAAGCTGGGTCGTCGTCCGAAGACGCGCGGCGTGGCGATGTCGCACAACGCACACCCGCTGGGCGGGGGCGCCGGGCGGTCCAAGGGCAACCGGGCGCCGGTGAGCCGGTCGGGCGTGCCCTCCAAGGGCGGCGGCACGCGGAACCGCAAGAAGCACTCGCAGACGCTGATCATCCGTCGTCGCAAGAGCCGGCGGTATGGGCAGCTGAAGTAAGAAGGCACCAGGAAGAAGGCATCAGGCATCAGGCATCGGGCATCAGGCAGCGGGACGAAGGCAGCAGGCAGCAGGCAGCAG
>DOJA01000193.1:3885-4118 GCA_003511945.1 Phycisphaerales bacterium
GGCAGCAGGCAGCAGGCAGCAGGAAGGGACTATATGGCTCGATCGTTGAAGAAGGGACCGTTCGTCGTCGAGCGCCTGTACCTGCGCGTGCAGCGTCAGCAGGAGACGGGTCGGCGGGAGCCGATCAAGACCTGGGCGCGGGCGTGCACGATCGTGCCGGAGTTCGTGGGCGTGACCTTCAAGGTCCACAACGGAAAGATCTTCCACGATGTGTTCGTGACCGAGGACATGGT
>DOJA01000068.1:0-285 GCA_003511945.1 Phycisphaerales bacterium
CCAGCCGGCGATCACCAGCCGCGTGAAGATCATGGCGGGGATGAACATCGCCGAGCGCTACGTCCCGCAGGACGGGCACATCACGCTGCGGTTCGAGGGGCGGAAGATCGACATCCGGGTGTCGACGGCGCCGACGCTGTACGGCGAGTCGGTGGTGATGCGCCTGCTGGACAAGGAGTCGATCTCGCTGGACCTGGCGACCCTGGGGATGCGCGAAGAGGACCGGGCGTCCATGGACCGGCTCATCGCGCTGCCCCACGGGATGGTGCTGGTCACGGGCCCGAC
>DOJA01000068.1:487-2923 GCA_003511945.1 Phycisphaerales bacterium
CGATCCTGCGCCAGGACCCGGACATCATCATGGTGGGAGAGATCCGCGACGCGGAGACGGCGGAGATCGCGGTGCGGTCGGCGCTGACGGGGCACCTGATCTTCAGCACGCTGCACACGAACGACAGCGTGAGCGCCGTGGGACGCCTGATCGACATGGGCGTGGAGCCCTTCCTGCTCGCCAGCGTGCTGGAGGGGATCCTGGCGCAGCGCCTGGGTCGGCGGGTGTGCCCGCACTGCGCCGCGGAGGTGCCGCTTGAAGAGGCGGTGCGCCACCGGCTGTCGGCCGCCGAGGCGGGGCTGTTCCCGGGGCTGCGGTCCCGGCGCGGTCGGGGGTGCGAGAAGTGCAACTCGACCGGCTTCCGCGGGCGGGTGGGGTTCTTCGAGATGCTCCGGGTGACCCCGGCGCTGCGGGCGGCGGTGACGGAGCGGAGGACCTCGGTCGAGCTGCTGCGCCTGGCGAACGGGCAGTTCGTCTCCATGCGCCGCGATGGGCTGATCAAGGCGAGCCGGGGGATCACGACCGTCGAGGAAGTGCTCCGCGCGACGCAGGACGCGGGCGAGGGCGACGCCTGATCCCACGCCCAGGGGTGGCCGCTGCTCACATGCCGACTTTTCGCTACCAGACACTGAACGGCACGCCCCGCACCGGGGGGTTTTCGGAGGTTGAAGCGCCCGACCGCGCGGGGGCCATCCGTCAGATCGTGCAGCGCGGCCAGACGCCGACGGCGGTCGAGGAAGTGCGGACCGGCGGGGCGATCGACGCGGGCGCGCTGGCGCGCCGGCTGGGCACGCCGCGGACGCGACGGCTGAGCCGGGCGCACACGGCGTCGCTCGTCAGGGAACTGGCGACGGCGATCGGCGCCGGGCTGCCGCTGGTGCAGTCGCTGCGGGCGCTGGCGCGGGCGGGGGCGACGGAGGCGCGGCGTTCAATCCTGGAGCACCTCATCATCGAGGTGGAACAGGGGCGCCCGCTCAGCGAGGCGATGCGGGCGTATGGCCCGCCCTGCACGGAGCTGATCGTGAGTCTGGTGGGCGCGGGCGAGGCGGCGGGGCGCCTGGGCGAGGTGCTGCGCCAGACCGCCTCGCTGCTGGACCGGGATGTGCGCCTCCGCCGGTCGCTGCTGGGGGCGATGCTGTACCCGTTGATCGTGCTGGGGGCGGTGGCGGTCGCGGTGATCGTGGTGGTGACGGTGATCGTGCCCCGCGTGCTGGGGGCGGTGTCGGGGCAGCTGAAGTCGATCCCGCTGCCGACGCGGATCGTGCAGGGCGTCGCGCACTTCGTGGGGGACTGGTGGCCTCTGCTGCTGCTGGCGGCGCTGGGCGTCGCGGCGCTGTGGCGGCTGGCGCGCCGGCGTCCGGCGTGGCGACTGCGGATCGACACGGGGCTGCTGCGCCTGCCCGTGGTCGGGCCGGCGCTGCGGGATGTGGCGGTGGCGCGGTTCACGCGGACGCTGGGCACGCTGACGGGGGCGGGGCTGCCGGTGCTGGCGTCGCTGCGGGTGACGCGCCAGACGCTGGGCAACCGGGCGATGGAGGACGCGGTCGATCGGGTGTGCGAGCAGGTGGCGGCCGGGAGGACGATCGCCGAGCCGCTGGAGCGGAGCGGGTGGTTCCCTCCCCTGATGGTGCAGATCGTGGCGCTGGGCGAGCAGACCGGACGGCTGGACGAGATGCTGACGCAGGCGGCCGACGCCTTCGAAGAGAAGACCGAGCAGAGCATCAAGGTGCTGACGACGGTGCTCCCGCCGGCGCTGATTATTCTGATGGCGTGCGTGGTGGGGTTCGTGGTGCTGTCGATTCTGCTGCCCCTGATCGAGATGCAGGAGAGGATCGGATGAACAGAGTGCAACCGGATCGACGGGCGCGGGCGCGGGTAGGGGCGCGGGCGTTCACGCTGATCGAGGTGATCGTCATCGTGCTGATCCTTGGGGTGCTGGCGGCGCTGATCGCGCCGCGCCTCATCCAGCGGGTGGGGCAGTCCAAGCGGAGCGTGGCGGAGTCGAACGCGGCGTCGCTGACGACCGCGATGAAGCTGTTCATCGCCGACCACGGGCAGCCGGAGTCGGGTGCGACGATCGCGGTGCTGTGGGAGCGCCCGGGGAATATCGAGGAGGCGGCGTGGGAGCCCTATGTCTCCTCGGCGGAGCAGCTCATCGACCCGTGGGGCAACCAGTTCGTGCTCCGCATCCCGGGGGAGAAGAACACCTTCGACTTTGACATCGTCTCCTTCGGCGCCGACGGGAAGCCCGGGGGCGAGGGGGAGAACGCGGACATCATCAAGCCGTGATGCGCCCCGCCTTCACCCTGGTCGAACTGATCGTGGTGGTCGCCCTGCTGGGGATCATCGGCGCGGTGGCGGCCCCGCGCCTCATGCGCTCGGGCGGGCGCCTGGCGGAGAGCGAGGCGCGGGGCGCGGCGGCGCTGATCGGGCGCG
>DOJA01000337.1 GCA_003511945.1 Phycisphaerales bacterium
GGCGGGGGCGGGGACATCCGTCCGACGCGTGTGGTTTGCGCGACGAAGCCGACTGCGTGACGGCCTCCTTCGTGGTGGGCTACCGCTCGGACCGGCTCGGAGCGCACGACCCACCAGAACGGATCGCGGCGTTCGTGAACGCGGACCCCGATCGGCGCCTGGGGGTGGCGGGCATCGACCCGCTGGCATCCTCGGCCTTTGACGACCTGGCCGGCGCGCGCGAACTGGGGCTTGTCGGCGTCGCGCTCGCCCCGGCGGACCAGGGCTGCCGCCCGACGCACGAGCGGTTCGTGCGGGTGCTGGAATGGTGCGCGGAGCACGGCACGCCCGTGTTCGTGAACAACCCGGGCCTGACGCGGCGCGAGAGTGTGATGGAGTTCGCGCGCCCGTCGCTGCTGGACGACGCCCTGCGCGGTGTCGAGGGGCTGACCATCGTGCTGGGCGACCTGGGGCGTGTGTTCCTCGACGAGGCGCTCATCCTGTGCACCAAGCACGAGCGGTGCTTCGCGGAGATCAGCACGCTCATCCGGCGCCCCGGCGCGCTGTACGGCGGGCTGCTGGCGGCCCACGAGTGCCAGGTCGCGCACAAACTCCTGTTCGGCTCGGGTTTCCCGGGCGAGCGCCCGGAGCGGGCCATCGAGCGCCTCTACAGTGCCAACAGCGTCACCGGAGGGCCGGTGGGAGGTGGGGGTGGCGGCTGGCCGATGGTGCCCCGCGAGGCGCTCAGGGGAATCGTCGAACGGGATGCGCTCCGCGCGCTGGGCGTCGACGCGATCGTGGGCGGCCCCGCGGGACCGCCCGCGCCGGCGCGCCGGACGGGCGCGTCGCTCGCGCCCAACGGGATGGCGTGATGCGCCGGCGGAACCTCAGATGGTCGGCAGTCTGCGCCGCGGCGGGCGCGGTCATGGCCGCCTCCGGGTGCGCCGAGACCACCTCCCTGCGCCTGGTGTCCAGCGAGCACGGCGCGGTCCTGGAGCCCCTGTGGCGCTCGGGCGTCTATCGCGTGCGCGACAGCAACACGGTCGATCTTTATCTGAGCGACCTGCCGGTGGAGACGCTCGCCGCCCGGCTGGCGCAGGCGAGCGAGGGCGAGGCGGGCGGGCCGGGGGCGCCGGGGGCACCGGGGGCGCCGGGGGCGCCCGGGACGATCCTTGCGATCAACATGTTCCTCGCGCCCGAGGCGGGGCGCACGCCGATCGACGCCACCGCCAGCAACGCGAGCATTACCGCGGTCGTGCTCACGGGCGAGTCGTTCGGCGTGTTCGGCGGGGGCGGGTTCCTTCAGCCCTCGACCGACGCGGGCGGGCGGACCTTCCGCGCAGTGATGCGGGGGGCGTCGCTCCGGCTGATCCGCTCCGGGCCGGGGTTCGACGATCGGCTGGGGGTCACGGAGATGTCAGGATCGCTGAGCGCCGTGCGCGACGACCGCGCCGCGGGCGAGATCGCCGCCCGATTGATGATGCTGACGGCGCCGAGATGAACCACAGAGCACACAGAGTTCACAGAGATGAGCAGTGAGCGGAGGGTCCGGAGTCCCGGACCCATGAATCGCCGCCTTCCTCTGTGCCTCCGTGACTCCGTGGTCAATCCACGCTTCAAGCAGCCACCACAGAGGACACAGAGTTCACAGAGAAGCGGTCTGGGTCAGGACTCCGAAACTCCGAGTCCACCTCTCCGGCCCTTCTCTGTGCTCTCTGTGCCCTCTGTGGTGAGTGCATTGGCGTGGGTGCGCGCGGGGTGCGCCGAAGATCAGCGTGCGTAGACCGGATCGAACAGCGCCCGGGGCGTGTCGTGGTAGATCGCGCGCAGCACGGGCGCGGGCAGCCGGTGGCCCTTGAGGAGCGGGGCCGACATCCCGTGGTGGCGATCGGGCTCGACGAGCGCCAGGTCGGGGTCGGCGATGGGTGACTCGCCCTCGTGATCGGTCTCGAACATGACGCGCAAGGCCCAGTAGCGGCTGGCGTACAGGTCGAAGGCGCCCTCGGGGGTGGTCACGGTGTGCTGCACGGGCGGGCCGCCGGTGGAGGGGCCGCCGACATGCGACTCGCTGGTCACGATGTCGGTGCCGAAGACGATGCGGTGCTTCCACTTGGTGAAGAAGGCGACGACCTCGGGCGTGGGGTGACGCGAGAGTTCGCGGACGATCCACTTGGTCGCTGATGTGTCCAGGTGCAGGTTGGGTTGGCGGGTGAGGAGCCCGTCGAGGAACCGCAGGTCCTCGGGCCAGCCGCCCATGTGGGCGACGAGCCAGGGAACAGCCCGGTACTCGTCGGCCAGGCGCTCCAGGGGCTCGTAGTGGGAGGCCTTGGTGCCGAAGAAGGAGGCGTCGGCGTACTTGGTGCGGAACCAGGTGTCCGGATCGGCGACATGGACCATGAACGCCATGCCCAGCGAGGCCGCGTGGTCCATGTGGCGCCGTCGCCAGGGGTTGTCGAGGGTGAGCAGGCGGACATCCCCCGCGTCGCGTCCGAGTTCGCGCCCGCGCGGGGCGCACCAGAACTTCACCATGCGCGCGCCCTCGGCGTGCCATCGCGAGATCGTGTCGATCAGTCCGCTGGTCAGCGCGGTCGCGCGATCCTGCGACGAGTAGTCGGGAATGGCGACGAAGCGGACGGAGCCCCCCAGCGCCGCGCGCACCGTGCCCAGGTGCTGGAGCTGCGTCTGGGAGTAGGTGAACGAGGCGCCGTAGAGGTCGCGGGCCTCGCGGTAGATGCGGGCGGCGTGGTCGCCGTTGATGTGGGTGTGGCAGTCGTGGATCGGGTAGGGCAGGCGCGGGAGCCGGGCGGCCTCGGCGCGATAGTCCAGCAACAGGCGGTTGGATTCCGTCGGTGTCCGGGCCGGCATGGGCGGAGTGTAGGGATGCGTCCGGCGCTGTCGCGGCGCGCGCGAATGGGCCGAACTGTCTGGGGCGCACGGCGCGCGGAGGGGCCGTTCGATGGACCAGTCATCACCCGATGGACCCACGGCGCGGCCCGTGTGCATCTCCTGCGGCGGCCCAACCAAGCCCGGATCGGGCGGGAAAGTCGTTTGCCCCCGCTGCGGCGTGATGGAAGCGTGCTGCGACGGGGATCGCGCGCAGCCCGAAGTGGACCGCCAGTCCCCTGAAACGGGGTCGGCCGGTGGATAGCCGAGGGGACACCCGGTGGACAACCTGTTTCATCCCATTTGGTGTTGCAGAGTGGGGAAGAGTGGGGTAGCGTGGGGCAACCTGAGGGACGAGGGCTCGATGAGTGCTTTTCACCGGGGAACACGAGCACACGATCGACGCCAAGAACCGTTTGGCGATCCCGGCTGGGTTCCGGGCGCAATGGCGCGAGAGCCGGGACGGGGCGGCGTGGTACGCGGTTCCCTGGGTGGGCGGCGTGATCCGGCTCTACACGGAGCGGGCGTTCGAGGAGCGGGCGGCGGCGGGTCGGCTGACCCTCACGCCCGAGGAAGACGAAGCAGAACTGCAGGCGACGCTGTACGGGCTGACGGCGCGCACGGAGATGGATTCCGCCGGACGGGTCCGGCTCCCGGACGGGATGCTCGCGCTGGTCGGTCTCGGGTCCGAGGTGGTCCTCATCGGAGCGGGGGACCGGCTGGAGATCCGCGATCGATCGGCGTGGCGTTCCGGTCGGACGGGTCGGCTGGCGCAGATGCCGGTGTTGATGTCCCGCGTCAACGCGAAGCGGCAGGGACGGGGAGGAGAGTGAGCCCCGCCGCGGGGCGTTGAGTGGGAGGGAGCGCTCGTCGTCGGTGGGCACACCGGCGTGCGGGCTTGGCCATGGACGGCCAGTTTGAGTCCCCGGGGGGGCGGCCCCTCGGGCGGCGGGCGGGCGAGTCGCCGAACGGACTCGGCGCGGTTCGGCATCGGGGCGCGGGGGGCGGGGGGCGGCCAGGGACGGGCCGCGCCGGTGCGCACCGGCGCCGACGATCGGGCGTACGTGCGTTAG
>DOJA01000169.1 GCA_003511945.1 Phycisphaerales bacterium
GGGGCGCGGGGGGAGCAGGGGGGGTGCGGGCGATGCTCGACGCCCCGCAGTTCAAACAGGCGGTGCTGAACCTGATGCTCAACGCGACGCAGGCGATGGAGCCCCTCCGCGCCAGCGACCCCGCCCGACCCCGCGAGCTCATCCTCCGCACCCGGCGCGGCCCGGCGGACGACGGCATGCCCACCTGGCGGCTCCATGTCATCGACACCGGTCCGGGCATCCCGCCCGAGACGGCCGCCAAGCTCTTCACGCCCTACTTCACCACCAAGGCGGGCGGCACGGGACTGGGGCTGCCCACCACGCGACGCCTCGTCGAAGAGCACGGCGGGCGCATCGAGGTCCACTCCGAGCCCGGCAAGGGCTCGGACTTTACGATCACCGTCCCCGCGGCGTAGTCTGCGATCCTCATGAACACTGACCTTTCGTCACGCCAGGCGCTCGTCTGCGGCGGCTCGGCGGGCATCGGGCTCGCCTGCGCGATTGAACTCGCGGCGCTCGGGGCGAGTGTCACCCTGGTCGCGCGCCGCGCTGAGGCCCTGAGCCAGTGCGCCCGCGAGTTGCCGACTCCCGCGGGGCAGCGCCACGACTGGCTGGCGCTGGACCTGTCGGACCCCGGGAGCGCCCGCGCGGGGGTGGAATCGCGGGTCCGCGCCGGCGCGCGCTACCACATCCTCGTGAACAACACCGGCGGCCCCCCGGAGGGCACGGCGCTGCAGAACTCGGCGGAGGAGTACGCCGGCGCGTTCCGCGCGCACCTGCTGACGCCCCAGGCGCTGGTCCACGCGCTGGTCCCGGGCATGCGCGAAGCGGGCTACGGGCGGATCGTGAATGTGCTCTCCACCTCGGTGAAGGCGCCGATCCCAACGCTGGCGATCTCCAACACGATCCGCGCAGGCGTGGCGGCGTGGGCCAAGTCGCTCTCGATCGAGCTCGGGCCGCACCAGATCACCGTGAACAATGTTCTTCCGGGGTTCACCGCAACCGACCGCCTGCGGGACCTCCAGCGGGAGTGGTCGATGAAGCAGGGGATCACCGAAGAGGAACTGCGCGCGAGGCACCTCGCGACCATCCCGATGCGCCGGTTCGGGGAGGCGAGCGAGATCGGCGCCGCCGTCGCGTTCCTGTGCACCCCCGCGGCGTCGTACATCAGCGGGATCAATCTCCCCGTCGACGGCGGGCGCACGCCCACGCTGTAGATTCACGCCCGCTGCACCCCATGCTCACCGTCCGCAACTTCATCAACGGCCAGTTCACCGAGCCGCGCGCGGGACGCTGGCTGGAGAACTATGAGCCCGCCACCGGCGCGCCGAGCGGGCGCCTGCCCGATTCGGACGAGCGGGATGCGAGCGACGCGATCGACGCCGCCGCCCGCGCCTTCCCGGCGTGGGGCGCCACGCCCCTCGCTGAGCGGGCCCGCGTGCTGTTGCGGCTCGCCGACCTGATCGAGCGCGACGCGGAGGCCATCGCCCGCGCCGAATCCGACGACACGGGCAAGCCGATCCGGTTGGCGCGCTCGATGGACGCCCCACGGGCCGCGCTGAACTTCCGCTTCTTCGCAGGGGCCGCGACGCACTGGCGGTCGGAGTTTCACCGCACCGATCTGCCGGCGGAGCAGCACGCCTGGGCGATGAACTACACGCTCCGCAAGCCGGTGGGAGTCGTGGGGCTGATCTCGCCCTGGAACCTGCCCATCTACCTGCTGTCTTGGAAGATCGCCCCCGCCATCGCCAGCGGCAACACCTGCGTGTGCAAGCCCAGCGAACTGACGCCCGTGACCGCGCACATGCTCGCGGCGTTGTGCGCGGAGGCCGGCGTCCCGCCCGGCGTGGTGAACATCGTCCACGGGCTCGGCCCGAAGGCGGGGGCGCCGATCGTCGCCCACGAGCGCACCCGCGCCGTCTCCTTCACCGGGGGCACAGCGACCGGGCGCACGATCGCGTCGCTCGCGGCGCCGCGGTTCAAGAAGACCTCGCTCGAGCTCGGCGGCAAGAACCCGACCATCGTGTTCGCCGACGCGGACCTTGAGCGCGCCGTGCCCGAGGCGGTCCGGGCCGCGTTCACGAATCAGGGCCAGGTGTGCCTGTGCGGGTCGCGCGTGCTGGTCGAGCGCTCGATCTTCGATGAGTTCACTCGGCGTTTCGTCGAGCGCACACGGGCGCTGCGGGTCGGCGATCCGCGCGAAGATGCCACCGATCTCGGCGCGCTGATCTCGGCGGCGCACCGCGAGAAGGTGCGCGGCGCGATCCGGCTCGCCCTTCAGGAGGGCGCGAGGGTCCTCCTGGGCGGTCCGGACACGCCGGCCCTGCCCGAGCGCTGCCGCGACGGGTTCTTCCTGGCGCCGACGGTGCTGGTGGGGCTCGGGCCGGTGTGCCGCACGATGCAGGAGGAGATCTTCGGACCGGTCGTCGCCCTCGCGCCGTTCGATGACGAAGCGGACGCGATCGCGCTGGCCAACGCATCCCCCTTCGGCCTGTCGGCCAGCGTGTGGACGACCGACCTCTCCCGTGCGCACCGCGTCGCCGAGCGACTCGACGCCGGCACCGTGTGGGTCAACTGCTGGCTGGTCCGCGACCTCCGCGTCCCCTTCGGCGGGGTGAAGCAGTCAGGGCTGGGCCGAGAGGGCGGCGAAGAGGCCCTGCGCTTCTTCTCGGAGCCGACGAATGTGTGCGTTCGGTATGAGACCTGAGATGCTACCACAGAGCACACAGAGCACACAGAGAGGGGAGGTGGTATGACATGATGCTGGTGCTTTTCGCCCTTCATCTCCTCTGTGCTCTCTGTGGCCTCTGTGGTAGAAATGAACTCCGCATGACTGACACCTTCATCTCACCTCGTGGCCCCGAGCCGGTCGGCCCGTACCCGCACTGCAAGCGGGTGGGGAACCTGCTGTTTGTCTCCGGGCTCGGCCCGCGTCTGCGCGGCTCCAAGGACATCCCCGGCGTGACGCGCGATGCGTCGGGCCGGGTCATCGATCACGACATCGAGCAGCAGTGCCGCGCTGTCTTCGACAACCTGCGCTCCTGCGTCGAGGACGCGGGCTCGTCGTGGGATCGGATCGCGGATGTGCTGGTCTTCCTGACGCACATGAAGCGGGACTTCCAGGCCTACAACCGCGTCTTCGCCGAGTACTTCGCCGGCCCGGGCAAGCCCAACCCCACGCGCACAACGGTGGAAGTGACGGCCCTGCCCACGGACATCAACATCGAGGTCAAGGCGATCGCGACGATCGGGTGACCGGCGCGGCGACGGGTTGCTACCCGATCGTCCTCAGCACCGCGCGCACCGGGCTGGCGTCGAAGCCGATCAGGCGCAGGGGCAGCGCGATCAGTTCGAACACGCCGTCGGGGACCTCCTTGAGCACCAGTTGTTCAAGGATCGAGACATCGTGACGAAGGAACGCCTTGTGCGCTGGGAGGTCCTTGGAGTCGAACAGGTCGACGCTGGGGGTGTCGATCCCGATGAGCACGACGCCCCGGGCGGCGAGGGACTCGACCAGTTCGACGCTGATGGCCGCGAAGTCGGTGTTGAAGTGGGCCGGGTCGGGATAGGTCGCGGTGCGCAGGAGCACGCGCTTCTCGGTGACCATGCGGGCCAGGTGCGAGGGCTTCACGCGCTCGGCGCGCCCGACCCGGGCGGTCACGACCTGGCAGGGGCCGAGGTAGCGCTCCAGCGGGACGCTGTCGATCCCGGGGGCGCCGGGGCCGTAGTGGTTCGGGCCGTCGGCGTGCGCGCCGGTGTGGACGGTCGCGTGCAGGGCGCTGAGCGTGACGGGCGCGCCGTCCTCGATGCGGCACTTGACCTCGCGCCTGGGGCGCTCATCGCCGGGCCACACCTGCAGTCGATCGTCGATTGGGGGAGAAATGTCGTACAGCATGGGGTGGGTACCGCGTCACAAGAGCGAGAGAAGCATGGTTGCGAGCAGCAAGGCCGCCGCGATGAGAGCCGTCAGCACAACCGCGCGCTGGCGCTGCGCCCGGCGCAGGGCCTGAGCGTAGGGGATCGTCGTGAACGAGACCATCTCGTAGAGGGAGAGGTACAGCCCGGGCAGCCAGCGCTCCAGCGCGTGCTGGGCGTGCTTCCCGGCGCGGAACGAGGCGCGGGCGGCCTTGTCGCGCATCTCGATGAAGTTGTCCTGCGCCAGGCGTGCGATGGCGTCGGTGTCGGGCGTGCGCAGGCGCCCGAACTCCTCGAACGCGCGCTCGACGCTCGCGGGGTGGCGGGCGAGCGCCTCGCTCAGGCGGACGCAGTCCTCGAAGGAGGCGTTCATCCCCTGGCCGTAGAAGGGCACGATGGCGTGGGCGGCGTCGCCGATCAGCACCGCACCGTCGCCGACATGCCATGGCGAGCACCTCACGGTGACGAGCGACGCGGTGGGGTTCTCCTGGAAGTCGCGCACCAGGTCGGGGATCAGCGGGACCGCGTCGGGGAACTCGACCCGGAAGAACCACAGGACATCCTCCGCCTTCTTCAGCGCGGCAAATGAGTAGGGGCCTTCGAAGGGCCAGAAGAGCGTGCAGGTGAACGAGCCGTCGGGGTTGGGCAGCGCGATCATCATGTACGACCCGCGCGGCCAGATGTGCAGCGCGTGCTTCTCCATGCGGAAGGCGCCGCCCTCGCCCGCGGGGATCGTCAGCTCCTTGTACCCGTGCGACAAGTACGACTGCTGGTAGTCAAAGCGATCGCGGAGCTGCATCGACGCCCGCACGCCCGAGAACGCGCCGTCGGCGCCGATGGCGTGCTGGAAGGCGACCTCCTCACGCTCCCCCGCGCCGCCCACGAGGACCGCACGCCGCCGGTCGAAGTCGACGCTCACGCAGCGCCGCCCGAAGACGATCTCCACCCCCGGCTCGCGCTCGGCGGCGTCGAGCATCATGCAGTTGAGCCCCGAGCGCGAGACCGAGTTGATCGCCTGCGTGCCGTCCTTGCTGTAGCGCTGGAACGAGAGCGAACCGTCCTTCGCGTGGATCATCCGCCCGGGCATGGGGATCGCGCCCGCCAGCACGCCGTCGGCGAGCCCCACCCGCCGCAGCGCGTCGATCCCGCGGGTCGAGAGCGCCAGGTTGATCGAGCGCCCGCGCTCGGCGCCGGCGCGACGGGGGTCCGCGCGGCGCTCGATCAGGCGCACCCGGTGCCCCGCCCGCGCCAGGAACACCGCCATCAACGGACCCGCGAGCCCGGCCCCGAAGATGGTGAACTCGCGCCCGGTGGTCATGCGAGGGCTTCGCGCAGCACGCCCGCCGCCCGCCAGCAGTCGTGGAAGGAGTTGTACAGCGGCGTCGGGGCGAGCCGGATGATGCTGGGCTCGCGGAAGTCGCAGACGACACCCGACTCCGTGAGGCGCCGGTGCAGCGCCCGCCCGTCGGCGCTGACGAGCAGCGACAGCTGGCAGCCGCGATGATCCGGGCCGCTCGGCGTGACAATCTCCAGGCCCCGGGCGCGCAGCGGCGTGAGCAGAGACTCGAGGTAGCCCGTCAGTCGCTGGCTCTTGTGGCGCAGGCCGACCATCGTCGCCAACTCGAACAGCCCCAATGACACCTTCAGAGGCGTGAGCGAGAAGATGGGCGGGTTCGACAGCTGCCAGGCATCGGCGCTGCGCACGGGCGTGAACTCGCCGGTCATCGCGAAGCGCGTGTCGGGGTCGTTGCCCCACCAGCCCTCGCACCTTGGCATCTGGCGGAACGCGTGCTCGCCCGCGCCCCGGGTGTGGCGCTCGTGCACGAAGCAGCCCGCCACGCTCCCGGGTCCGGAGTTCAGGTACTTGTACGAGCACCACACCGCGAAGTCCGGGCCCCACTCGTGGAGCGAGAGGGGCACATTCCCCGCCGCGTGCGCGAGGTCCCAGCCGATCGTCACCCCGGCGCGTCGCGCTGCGCCGGTGATCGGGCCGATCTCCATCCGCTGCCCGGTGACATAGTTGACCCCCGCGAGCAGGACGAGCGCGAGCTCGCCGGCGTGCTGCTCGATCGCCGCGCACACATCAGCGGTCCGCAGCGTGTGCTCGCCCGCGCGGGGCGCCAGGCGGATCAGGTCGCGCTCCGGGTCGCCGCCCTGGCGCCGGATCTGGCTCGCGACGGCGTACACATCGCTCGGGAAGCACGGCCCGTCGATGAGGATCCTCCGCCTCGACCCTGTCGGCCGATAGAACGACGCCATCATGAGGTGCAGGTTCACGGTCAGGGAGTTCATCGCCACGACCTCGTGCGCCCGCGCGCCGACCAGGCGCGCCAGGGGCTCCCTCACGATCTCGTGGTAGCGGTACCACCCGTCGCGCTTCTTGAAATGACCCTCGACGCCCAGTCGCGCCCAGTCGTCCAGCTCCGCGAGCACGGCGTCACGCGTCGCCCGGGGCATGAGCCCCAGCGAGTTGCCGCAGAGGTAGACCGGCTGGCGCGTGGATGAGCCCTGGGGCGGCTCGGGGAAGCAGAACCGCTCGCGGAATCCGCGCAGCGGATCGGCCTCGTCCAGCGCCAGGGCGGCGTCCTCGGTTGTGCGCTCCATTGGGGCGTCGAGCATGGGGCGATTATGCCTCCGAACCCGTCGCTCGGCACGCGGGACGCCCGAGGAACTCCAGCGCCGTCCCGCTGAACAAGCGGGTGCGGTCCGCTGGGGAGAGGTCGGCCATCGAAGCGATGAGCCGCCCCGGCGCCCCCTCGCCCAGCGGGAACGGATAGTCCGATCCCAGCGCCACGCGCTCGGCCCCGAACAGCCGGATCACCTGGCGCAGGGCGTGGGCGTCGTGAGTCAGGGAGTCCACGAAGAACCGCGCGGGGCGTCCGGTCGCCTCGTCGCGCAGGTACGCACGCGGGTTGACTGCGTTGTTCACCGCGCACAGGTCCGGCCGCGAGACGAACCCGTGCTCGATGCGCCCGACCGTCCCCGGGAACGAGCCGCCCCCGTGCGCGAAGCAGACGCGCAGCGCGGGCAGGCGTTCCAGCACGCCGCCGAAGATCATGGAGCAGATCGCACGGCAGGTCTCCGCCGGCATCCCCACCAGCCAGGGCATCCAGTACCGGGGCATCTCGTCGCTGCCGAGCATCTCCCACGGGTGAATGAAGACCGCGGCGCCGAGCGCGGCGCAGCGCTCAAAGAACGGGAAGAGCGCCGGCTCATCGAGGTTCCAGGCGTTCACATGGCTGCCGATCTCGACCCCCGCAAGCCCGAGCGTGCGCACGCAGCGTTCGAGTTCCGCGCACGCCGCCTGCGGGTCCTGCAGGGGCACCGTGCCCAGCCCGAAGTACCGGTCGGGGCTCTGCGCGCACACCGAGGCGATGTGGTCATTCAGCCAGCGCGAGACCTCCAGCCCGTCCCGCGCCTTGGCCCAGTACGCGAACATCACCGGGACGGTCGAGAGCACCTGCGCCGTGACCGGGCCGCCCGCGTCCGCTGGCACTCGGGCGCACTCCGCGAGCCGCGCCCGCGGATCCCAGCAGTTGGACTGGACCTCGCGGAACACCTTGCCATCGACGACCATCCGTGCGCAGCAGGGCTTGTGCTGGTGCAGGGAAACCCAGCCCGGATAGCCGAACTTCGCCGACAGGTCCTCCCACTGCTCGGGCGGCGGGAGGATGTGGGTGTGGAGGTCGATCTTCATGAGAGAGCGGGGAACGGGAAGCGGGAAGCGGGAAGCGGAAAGCGGGGAGCGGGGAGCGGACAGCGGGGAGCGGGGAGCGAAGGAGAGGAGCTGGTCGGTGCGCACGCCGCCGGGGCGATCAACCCATCGTCCGCGCCTTCCTCTGCGCTCTCCGCGTCTCGGCGGTGAACTCTTCAGGCCTTCGCGGGCTGGGCGCGGTCGATCGAGAATGTCCCCGCCCGTTCGATCACGGTGCCGCACCGGCGGCAGGTGCGCCGTTCGCGCGGCCCGCCCCAGAATTCCTCCATGATGACCTTCAGGTCCTCGTCGATCTTCTTGAGCCGCCACTCGGCCTTGTGCACCAGGTCATCGCAGTTCGGGCAGTACCACCGGAGCTGGTCGTTCTCGCCCTTGGGGCGGGGAAACTCGACGATCAGCCCCACGGTGCCCGCGGGGCGCTGCGGGCGGTGCGGGACCCAGCGGGGCAGCAGGAACAACTCCCCCTGACGGATGATGACATCGTGCGCCGGGCTTCCGTCGAGCGGACGCACGCGCACCGCGATGTCGCCCTCCAGCTGAAAAAAGAGCTCCTCGGTCGGATTGACATGGAAGTCGTTCCGCGTGTTCGGGCCGCCCGACACGAAGACGATGACATCCTCCGCCTCGGTGCACAGCTGCTTGTTCGACACCGGCGGCTTGAGATGCTCGCGGTTCTTCTGGATCCACTCGTGCAGGTTGAACGCCTTCATCGCCGCGTCTCCTGATTCCTCGCTCCCCCTCCCCCTGGGAGGGGGCCGGGGGGAGGGCCACCCCAAGCATCCAGCATTTCATTGCGACCGTCAGGTCCGGCACTCCAAAGCCGGGCGGTTCACCCGCGCGGCGCTCGACGACTTCTCAACCGCGGCGCGAGCCGAAGGGTCACAGGTCCTTGATCTCCGTCCGGACATCCCACAGTTCCGGGAACAGGCGGACCTCGATGACCCGGCGCAGGAACGGTACGCCGCTCGATCCCCCCGTGCCGCGCTTGAAGCCGATGATCCGCTCGACCGTCTTCATGTGCCGGAAGCGCCACAGGGCGAACTGCTGATCGACATCGACGAGCTTCTCGCACATCTCGTAGGCGTCCCAGTTCCCCTCGGGGTGCTCGTAGATCCCCTTGAAGACCGGGATGAGGGCGGGGTTCGGCGTGTAGTCCCGGCTCCAGTCGCGCTCGACGCACTCGCGCGGCACACCCATCCCCCGGCGCGCCAGGTGGCGCAGGAACTCGTCGTACAGCCCGGGCGACCGCAGCGCCTCCTCGAGCGGCCCGTAGGCCTCCGGCTGGTGCGCAAAGACGCGGATGGCGCCCTCGTCCTTGTTGCCCAGCAGGAACTCGATCATCCGGTACTGGTGCGACTGGAACCCGCTCGCCGGCCCCAGCACGCGCCGGAACTGGGCGTACTCGGTGGGCGTCAGCGTCTCCAGCACGCTCCACTGCTCGAACAGCTGGCGCTGCACCTGTTTCACCCGCGCCAGGATCTTGAAGCACGGCTCCAGCCGGTCGCGCCGGACCGAGGCGATCGCCGCACGCAGTTCGTGGATGACCAGCTTCATCCACAGCTCGCTGGTCTGATGCTGGATGATGAAGAGCATCTCGTCGTGATGCTCGGGCTTCGAGAGCGGGTGCTGCGCCGAGAGCAGTCGCTCGAGATCCAGGTACGCCCCGTAGGTCAGGCGCCCCTTGAGGTCGGTGACGATCGACGGTTCCATCTCGCGGTGGGACATGGGCTCGCGGCCCAGCATACCGCCGCGGGGAGACGCCTAGCGTTCTGCGCGGATGACCTCCCCTCCCCGGTGGGACGGGCGGCCCGCCCGTCGCTCCCGTCCCTCTTCGAGTCATTCTGCGAGCGGCCCTCAGTCCTCCTCCTGAACTTCCGCGAGCCCGGCAGGGGCCGGCTCGAGCGTGAGTCCCTCGTGCGCCATCAGATCGCGCTGGCTCGTCGTCCGCACGCAGCCGAGCGGCGCCATCGCCGCCGCCGCGAGCGCCAAGCGGCGCGTCCACAGCATCACCGTGCGGCTTCGGACCTTGGCTTCCATGCAGAGGCCTCTCGGTTCCCCCTGGGGCCGTCGCCCCTCCGTCCTCCTCATCGACCCTCGGCGGATGGGCCATCATGCCCCCACGGGGCGCGGCGTGTGGCCAGCGCTCCGGCGGCCCCCGGCCCGGTCCGCCCGGCGCAGGCCGACCACAGCCCGTCCGTATAATCCGCCCCTCCCCGGAGTCTCACCCATGCGCCGCACCTTCATCGCCCTCAGCGCGGCCCTCGCGCTCCCGATCGTCGCCTCGACCGCCGCGGGTGACCGCCCGCTCCCCGCCCCCCCCCGCATCGGCGAGGCGGCGCCCAAGGCGCGCACCGAGGGCGCCATCCGGCTGGCCACCTTCAACCTCGAGAACCTCTTCGACGGCCGCGACGACCCCAGCAAGGCGGGCGAAGCCGAGGACATCGACGACACCAAGCCCGAGCCCCAGCGCGCCGCGCTGGCCACCATCATCCGCGCCCTCGACGCCGACATCATCGCGCTCCAGGAGATCGAGTCCTACGACGCGCTCGTCGAGTTCCGCGAGCAGCACCTCAAGGGGCTGGGCTACGACCATCTGATGTCGATCGATGTCGGCGAGGAGCGCGGCATCGAGAACGCCGTCATCAGCCGCTTCCCGATCACCGAGGCCCGAGTCTGGCCCAACCTGGCCCTGGGCGGCGTGCACCCCGACCTCTGGACCGACAAGCCCAACAAGTACGCCGGCCAGCCGCTCGAAATGCGCCGCTCGCCGCTCTTCGTCACCGTCCAAGTGCCCGCCGGCGCCGCGGGCAACGACGCGCCCTACTCGCTGTCGCTCTTCGTCGTCCACCACAAGAGCGGGCGCGGGAACGAGTACTGGCGCGAGGCCGAGGCCGGGGGCGTCCTCGCGCTGGTGCAGGAACTCCAGCGCGCCGACCCCGCCCGCAACATCGCGGTGCTGGGCGACTTCAACGCGACGCCCGACGACCGCTCCGTGCGCCTCTACCTCGACGCCGGGCTCGCCGACCTCCACGCCGAGCGTCCCACCGACCAGCGCGGCATGACCCACGCCAGCGAGCGGGTGATCGACTTCATCCTCGTGAACGACAACCTGAAGAAGGAAGTTGCGGTCGGCTCCGCCTTCGTCCTCGGCACGCCCCAGCTGCCGCGCGAAGCCGACTGGCGGACGGCGCCCAAGCCGCAGGGCTACGCCTCCGACCATGCCCCCGTCGTCGCCGACCTGACGCCCCAGGACCGCTGATCGAGAGGGCCTCGCCCGACGGGGCCTATCCTTGGCCCCGATGGCCCAGCGAGCCGACGAGTTTGATGTGATCGTGGTGGGGGGCGGGCACGCCGGCGCCGAGGCCGCCTGGGCCTGCGCCAACCTTGGCGTGCGCACGGCGCTGGTCACCCTCGACCCCTCGAAGATCGGCGTCATGTCCTGCAACCCCGCCATCGGCGGGCTCGCCAAGGGCCAGATCGTGCGCGAGATCGACGCGCTGGGCGGGCTCATGGCCCGCGCCGCCGACGCCACCGGCATCCACTTCAAGGTGCTCAACACCTCGAAAGGCCCCGCCGTCCGCGGGCCGCGCGCCCAGTGCGACAGGCACGCCTACGCCCGCGAGGTCCGGCGCCTGCTGGGCACGCGCCCGCAGATCGAGATCGTCCCCGGCGCCGCCGAGCGGTTCATCGTGGAGCCCCTCAGCGACGCCCGCCCGCGCGTGCGGGGCATCGAGGTCGTGCACGACGGGCGTGCGCGCACGCTCAGCGCCGGCGCCGTGGTGCTCACCACCGGCACCTTCATGCGCGGGCTGATGCACACGGGCGAGTCCCGCTCCGAGGGCGGACGCATCGGCGAGGCGCCGGCGGTCGGCGTCTCGGCCGCCCTGCGCGGGCTGGGCTTTGAACTGGGGCGACTCAAGACCGGCACACCGCCCCGGCTCCGGCGCTCGTCGATCGACTGGGACGCCCTCGAACCGCAGACGGGCGACGACCCGCCCGCGCCCTTCTCCGACCTGACCGACGCCGATCCCCGCTTCCCGGCGCTCGCGCAGATCGACTGCCGCATCACCTCCACGAACGAGGCGATCCACGCCGCCATCCGCGCCAACCTGCACCGGGCGCCGATGTACTCCGGCCAGATCGAGTCCCTCGGCCCGCGCTACTGCCCGAGCATCGAGGACAAGGTCGTCCGCTTCGCCGGGCGCTCCGCGCACCATGTCTTTCTCGAGCCCGAGTCGCACGAGTCGGACTGGGTGTACTGCAACGGCATCTCCACCTCGCTGCCGCGCGATGTGCAGGAGTCCATGGTCCGCGCCATGCCCGGCTGCGCCCGCGCCGAGATCGTGCAGTTCGGCTACGCGGTCGAGTACGACATGGTGCGTCCGCACCAGATCGACGCGGGCGCCATGTCCCGGCTCGCAGACGGGCTCTTCCTCGCCGGGCAGATCAACGGCACCAGCGGCTACGAAGAGGCCGGCGCCCAGGGCCTGCTGGCGGGGCTCAACGCCGCCCGGTTCGCGTCGCAACTGGCCCCGGTCACGCTCGCACGCGACGCGGCGTACATCGGCGTCATGATGGACGACCTGGTCACCAAGACGCCCGTCGAGCCCTACCGCATGTTCACCAGCCGCGCCGAGCACCGCCTGCTCCTGCGGGCCGACAACAGCGCCGACCGCCTCACCCCGCTCGGGCGCGAGTGGGGGCTCGTCGACGACGAACGCTGGCGGCTCTTCGAGCGCCGGAGCGCGGAGCTGGACGCCCTGAACCGCTGCATCGACACCGCGCGCCTCGACGCCGAGCCCCTGAGCGCCCGGGTCAGGCGCCCGGACTACACCCCGGACCATCTCCGCGCGGACCTCGCCCGCCTCGCCCCGCTCGCCCCCTGTGTGTGCCGCCCGAGCGCCCTCGTGACCGCCCTGGCCGAGCGTCAGTACGAGGGCTACATCGCCCGCCACCGCGCCGAGGCGCGCCGCCAGCAGGCGATGGAGCACCGGCGCATCCCGGAGTGGCTCGACTACGCCTCCATCCCCGGCCTGCGCACCGAGGCCCGCCAGACCCTCCAGCGCTTCCGCCCGACGACACTCGGACAGGCCGGGCGTCTCGAGGGCGTCAACCCCGCCGACATCACGCTTGTGCTCGTCGCGCTCTCGCGCGGGCGGCCGGGGAACCGTCCCCTTCACGCGGCCTGCTGAGCGCCGCCATCGATCGACGCCCGGGCCGCGTCCGCGCTCAGGCGCACCGCCTCACACACGCGCACCAGACGGCGCGCCTCCGCCATCGCGGGCGCGATCTTCTTCGCCCGCGTCAGCACCCGATGGGCCTCGTCGGCGGCGCCCAGGATCGGCGCAAACCCGAACCCGTCGGCGCTGTTCCGGATCTCCGTCGCCACCGAGAGCGCCGTGGGGTAGTCGTCGGCGCCGATGGCGGCATTCAACTGACGCCCCAGGCGCCGGAACTCCGCCAGCACCTCGCGGGCCGTCGTGACCGAGAGGTCCTTGGGCAGTTCGATCACCATCCCGGCGTCGACGCCGCAGGCCCCGTCGGAGGGGCGCAGGAACTCCGCCGCCGCCCGCTGCAGGAGCTCGGTCTTGAAGGGCTTGAAGATCATCTCGCTCGCGCCCGCGGAGATGGCCGTGATGCGCAGCTCCTGATCGATGTTGGCCGACACGAGCACGATGGGCGTCGCGTGCCCGGCGCCGCGGATGCGCCCGACCAGCTCGATGCCGTCGCAGTCGGGCAGCCCGTAGTCGATGAACGCCATCCCCGGCTCCTGGCTCATCATCTCGACCGCCCCGCCAGCGGTGCCCGCCACCACCACCTCCACCGCGGTCCCATCGAACGCCTTCTGGAACAGGCGCACATCGAGCGTGCTGTCCTCGACCAGCAGCACCCGCCCGCGCAGCGAACCGGGGTCCACGCTCTCTGCGTGGAACAGGTACTCGTCGTTCACCTGGAGGAAGTAGTCCCGCGGCTCCGCCTCCGCGTCCAGCACCAGCCCGATGTCGTGCACCCGACCCTCGATGTGCCGGCACCGCACCACCGTCGCGGGGAGGATGTTCGAGCCCCCGTCCACCCGCCGGATCGCGACCCGGCAGCGCCCGCCCTTGTGCATGAACCCGCCGTGCAGCAGCGCCACGCCCGTCCGCGACATGTTCCGCAGCACCACAGCGAAGTGGATCACCCCCCCGTGCTGGTCCTGCACGGTCAGCAGCCCGCGCTGGGACTGCATGATCCACCGCTTGTTGCGCCGCTTCGCGTCGCCCGCGCCGGCGCTCGCGCGGTTCAGCCGCGCAATGAGATGGTCCAGCTCGCCCTTGCCGAGCCGGAGCGCATCATGAACAACGCCATGGTCCATGAGAACGACTCCCCGGGTGTCGCCGTCGCGGCCGCGCTCGCCCCGGCGGGGGACCATCGGCAATTCCGGGGTTTCCCATGGTCAAGACCGGGGAGAATCTCATCCAAGGCGGGGCCTCCGTCGCCCCGACGCCCGCCGATTGCGGGGGGTCACGCAGCCGCGTTCGCGCCGGGCGCCCGCACCGTCTGGCACAGGCGGACCAGTTTCACCGCCTCGGGGCGGGCCGGCGCCAGGGTCGGCGCGCGGGTGACGAGGGCCAGCGCCGCTCCGGCGCGGGCCGCCAGGTCCGTGAACCCGATGCCCGACGCGCCGCGATGGACCTCGTTCATCACGCTCAGGACGCCCTCACGGTCGTTCGCGTGCAGCGCCTGCTCCAGCTGGTTGCCCGCGCGCCGGAACTCGACCACCATCTCCCCGGACAGGCGCGGCTCCAGGTGCGCGGGCATCACGAGGCAGCCCCCTTCGGGGCGGATGAGGCGCGACTCGGCGTCGCTCATCAGGTACTCCGCCGCCGCGCGGAACAGCAGCGTCGGCTCCAGCGGCTTGAAGAGCATCTCGCTCGCCCCCGCGCCGATCGCCGCCAGGCGCAGTTCCTTGTCCTTGCTCGCCGAGATGATGACCATCGGCACGAACCGTCCCTGCTCCCGCGCCCGCCCGATCACCTCCAGCCCCGTCATGTCGGGGAGAAAGTAGTCCATGAACACCAGGTCGGGCTCCTCGTCGAGCATCGCCAGCGCCGACGCCCCGTCGCTCGCGTAGATCACCTCGACCGGCGAGCCCGCGAACGCCATCGCGAGCAGCTTCTGGTCGATGCGGCTGTCGTCCACCACCAGCACCCGGCCGTGCAGGGACCGCGGGTTCACATTCTCGTTGTTGAACAGGTGGTCGTCCGTGGACACGACGAAGAAGTCCCTCGGATTGACCCGCTCCGTGAACGCCACTCCCAGGTCGTGCAGGTGCCCCTTGAGGTGCTGGCAACGCACGATCTTCGCCGCGATCGGCCGGGCCGACCCGTCCATCGCCCGCAGCGTCACCCAGCACGAGGAGCCCGAGTACACGAACCCGCCGTGCAGGAACGCCATCCCGTTGCACGACAGGTTCCTCGGCACGGCCACAAAGTGGCGCTTGTTCCGCGATTCATCCAGCAGCGTCACGATCGCCTTCTGCGACTGCATCCGCCACCTGCGGTGCTGACGCTTGCCGTTCCCTTCACCGGAGAGCGACTCCTCCCGCCCCAGCTCCGCGAGCACCGCGTCCAGGTCCGCCCTGCTGAGCCGGATGGTGTCGTGGACCGGATCGCTGCTCATCGCGGGGCTCTCCGAGAGCGCCCCCCCCCCCCCCCCCGGAGAACCCGAGCCGGACGCCACACTCTCATCGGGCCGAAGGGCCGCCCTCTGGACCGCTCTCCCCGCGCCCGGGGATGTCCCGGCCCGCGCCGGGTCACGCCACCGACAGCGAGTCCTCGAACCCCAGGTTCGCGTAGATATCCCGCGTCGCGGTCGACCGGTTCAGCGTGTAGAAGTGGATCCCCCTCACCTGGTGGTCGAGCAGGTCGCGGCACTGCTCCGTCGCCCAGTGAACCCCCACCCGACGGATCGCCTCCGCGTTCCCCTTGCACCGGTCCACCGCCCGCAGCAGCCGCGCCGGGATGCGCGCCCCCAGCGCCAGCCCCGCGATCGCCTTCATCCCGCTCAGCGAGGTGATCGGCATCACCCCCGCGATGATCGGCGCCGTGATCCCAGCGATCTCGCACCGCTCGCGGAAGTCGTAGAAGTCCCGGTTCTCGAAGAACAGCTGCGTGATGACGAAGTCCGCCCCCTCGTCGATCTTCGCCTTCAGCAGGTCGATCTCGTCCAGCCGGTTTGGCGTGCCGGGGTGGCCCTCGGGGAAGCCGGCCACCCCGATCCCGAACCCGCGCGGGTCGCCGATCGACTTCCCCGCGTGGCGCTCCCGGAACTCCCGGATGAACCGCACCAGCTGCGACGCGTACCGGAACGCGTCCCGCGAGCGGTCGTAGTTGGGCATGTCCCGGGGGGGGTCGCCCCCCAGCGCCAGGATGTTGCTCACTCCCGCGCCCGCGTACTTCTCCAGGATGTCGTAGATCTCCGCCTCCGTGTGATAGATGCAGGTCAGGTGCGGCATGGGGTCCAGGGCCGTCGTCTGCTTGATCTTCACCACCAGGTCGTTCGTGCGCGTCCGGGTCCCGCCCCCCGCGCCGTAGGTCACGCTCACCCACGACGGGTGCAGCGGCTCGAGCTCCCGCACCGCCTCGAACAGCTCGCCCGCCGCCTTGTCGGTCTTAGGCGGGAAGAACTCGAAGGAGAAGGTCGTCTGGCGGAGTTTGAGGATGTCGCGGATGTGCATGGCTATACACGGGTGAACGCCCGCGCCGGGATTAGTTGAGCGCTCTTCTCAAGATCGGCTCGTCGATCCGCTCGATCCTTCGGTACTTCGTCCCCGCCGGGGGGAGGGCGCAACTGGTGTTGAGCGCGCCCACAGGGACAGGCCGAGACGGCCATCGGCCTTCTTCGACCCGTGGGCCCTTGTCGATCACGAGACGCTCCTTTGATCTCCATCGAGCGCCCTCTCCCGGCGCGCGGGCCATCTCGAAGACCTCGTCGATATGCTCGCAGTCGTACTTCAGAACTGTCCGTCCGCCGATGTAGTACACCGGCTTCGCCAGCGGACGCTTGTCGCCCGTCGTGCTGGTCTGCCCCCGACAGTCCGTCGGATCCCATTCCCGCCACACGGAGACCTCGAGCACCGCCTTGATGTTGTCCACTGTGGCATAGATCGCGCCCACCATGCGGGTGCCAACCGATGCATCGGGCAACCGGAACCCGAATCGACGGTTGCGGACCGGATCGAGCCCGTCGGTCTGCAGGTTGATCGGACGCACGCCGGCCGCGGACAGCCCGGCTTGCGCGTCGAACTTCAGCTCGACCTCGGCCCCGAGCGCCGGAAGGGATGCGAGGACGAATCGCTTGCCCCGGATCTGGACCGCGATGCTGGTCTGTTCCGTCTTGATTCGAATCGTGGGCATCTTGATCTCCTGGCCGGGGTGTCTGTGTTCGCCTCCGTTGCTGCTGCGCAACCCGAGATCGCCGCTGCTCGTGGTCTGATAATAAACGATCCGGGCCAGGTGCCCCTTGCGGTCGGAACAGACCGGCGCGGCACCCGCCGTGAGATATCAAAGCCGGGCGATTCACTCGCCCGGCGCTCGACTCCCTCTCAACCGCGGCGCCGCTGCGGAACCCCCGCGGCACCGCCGCGGAACCTAGTACCTGTAGTGCCCCGCCTTGTACGGCCCGTCCACATGCACCCCGATGTACGACGCCTGATCGTCCCGCAGCCGCGTCAGCTTCGCCCCCAGCTTCGCCAGGTGCAGACGCGCCACCTTCTCATCAAGGTGCTTCGGCAGCACCTCGACCTTGCGGGGCAGGTCCTCGCCGTCCTTCCACAGGTGCAGCTGCGCGATCACCTGGTTCGTGAACGAGTTGCTCATCACGAACGAGGGGTGCCCCGTCGCGCACCCCAGGTTCAGCAGACGACCCTCCGCAAGGATGATCACGCTGTGGGCTTTCACCCCCGCCGCCTTGTCCTCCCTGAACCGGAACTCATCGACCTGCGGCTTGATGTTCACCCGCTCCACCTTGCCCTGCTTCACCAGCCGGTAGAGCCCGGCCATGTCGATCTCGTTGTCGAAGTGCCCGATGTTCCCCACGATCGCGTTGTGCTTCATCTTCTTCATGTGGTCGACGGTGATGATGTCCTTGTTCCCCGTCGCGGTCACGAAGATGTCCGCCGAGTCCACCACATCCTCCAGCGTCACCACCTGGTAGCCGTCCATGCACGCCTGGAGCGCGCAGATCGGGTCGATCTCCGTCACCTGCACGCGGCTCTTCTGCGCCGCCAGCGACTGCACCGACCCCTTGCCCACATCCCCGTACCCGCACACCACCGCCACCTTGCCAGACAGCATGATGTCCGTGGCCCGCATGATCCCGTCCACCAGCGAGTGGCGACAGCCGTACAGGTTGTCGAACTTGCTCTTGGTCACCGAGTCGTTCACGTTGAT
>DOJA01000054.1:0-485 GCA_003511945.1 Phycisphaerales bacterium
ACTGAACAGCGCCGCCCCGATCGGCCCCCTCCCCCCCCGCCCCTCAGTGGCTCGGGTGGGGAGTCGGGGGGGGCTCGGGCGAGGGGGGCTCGGGCGAGGGGGGCGCCGGGGGCGGAGCGGTCCCTTCGTCGAGCATCTGCTGCAGTTCAAGGGCGCGGAACAGCAGCGCATCGCGGTCCTCGCTGGACTTCTCCAGGGTGAAGTGCCACCGGACCACCGTCGACTTCCGCACCGGAACAGCCATCGCCACCAGGTCCACGCCAGGCCACTCGTGCAGCGGCGCGACGGCCTCGCGCGAGGTGACCAGCGGCTCGTACCCCTCCCGGCGCAGGCGGATGTCGTACACCCCGAAGTAGGTGAACCCCACTTCCAGCGGCGTGCGCCCCACCTCCACATCGTTCAGCGACACCAAGGCCCCCTCGGGCTCGGAAGTGATCACCATCCGGCGCTCCACGCACCCCCCCCCCGCCAGCACCACCGCCCCC
>DOJA01000054.1:557-830 GCA_003511945.1 Phycisphaerales bacterium
CCACGCCCCCCCCCCCCGCCAGCACCAGCGCCCCCGCGACAACGAAGCACCCGATCATCGGCGCCCTCCTCGCTGTCATGCCCGCGCCCCCGCGGCGTTCGGACGCACAATCGACGCCGGTGCCGGGGGCGCCGACCGGACCCGCGTCTGATTGTCGAACTCATCGCCCCGGAACAGCGAGCCGAGGTAGGACTCACGGACCGTCGCGTCGTTGATGAGCGCCCGGGGCGTCCCATCGCGCAGCACCTTGCCCTCGTTGATGATGTACGCCCG
>DOJA01000054.1:939-1234 GCA_003511945.1 Phycisphaerales bacterium
CATTGTGGTCGGTGATGAGCACGGCGATCTTCATCTCGGTCAGCCGGATGATCTCCGCCTGCAGGTCCTCGACCGCCAGGGGGTCCACGCCGCTGAAGGGCTCGTCGAGGAGGATCAACCTCGGGTCGGTGACCAGGGCGCGGGCGATCTCGAGCTTGCGCCGCTCGCCCCCGGAGCAGGTGCGGGCCTGATCCCGGGCCTTGTGCGTCAGCCCGAACTGCTCGAGCAGGTGCGCCGCCCGTTTGCGTCGCTCGGCGCGCCGCATCGCGCGGGTCTCGAGGATCGCCAGCAGGTT
>DOJA01000054.1:1370-2647 GCA_003511945.1 Phycisphaerales bacterium
GGATCGCCAGCAGGTTCTGCTCGACCGTCAGGCGCTGAAAAACGCTGGGCTCCTGCGAGAGGTAGCCCATCCCCAGGCGCGCCCGCCGGTACATCGGCAGGCGCGACACATCCCGCCCCGCGAACGACACCTGGCCCCGCTCGGCGTCGATCATCCCGATCGTCATCCGGAACGAGGTCGTCTTCCCCGCGCCGTTCCGCCCCAGCAGCCCGACGATCTCCGACTCCTCGACCTGGAACGACACCCCATCGACGACGGTGCGCCCGCCGTAGGACTTCACCAGGTTGAACGCCTGCAGCAGGGGCATGCTCGTGCGGGCAGTGTACCCCCGATCATCGCTGCGCCCCGACCCCGCCGCTCAGCCCAGGGGAGAACGGTCCCGCTCCAGCGGCTCGCTGAAGAACCGGAAGCACGCGGGGTAGCGGTAGTACTCGCCCCGGTGGGCCGCCATCGCCCCGCGGATCTGCCCGATGAGCGCGAGCGCCACCAGCGCCACAGCCCCCACCGGCCACAGCACCGCGCCGAGCCCCAGCGTCACGATCCCGAACGCGATCCCCATCGCGGTGTACGCCAGCAACGAGAACTGGAAGTTCACCGCCTCGCGCCCGTGGTCCTCAAGGAAGGGCGACTCCTTCGCCTTGATCCGCCACATCAAGACGGCGCCGATCAGCCCCAGCAGCGGGATGCCCCCGCTCCCGATCGAGGCAAAGCCCACGAGGTGGTTGAACAGCGCGTAGGTCCGTTCGCCGGAATCGGCCCGCTCGTCCTGCACCCGGTTGAGGTGGTCGAACTCGTGTCCCATGGTCGGAGTTCCCGCAGCAGCGTACATCGGCGGCTCCCGTCTGGAGTCCGGCGCGAGAACCCGTCGGCCCTCGCGCCGCCGGAGAATCATTCGGACCGGGGACCCCGGGCTTTCAGCGCTAGCATCCCACCCGTGAGCACGCCGACGAACACCCCCGCACGCCCCACCATCGCCCTCTCCACGGGCGACCCCTTGGGTATCGGGCCGGAGGTCACGGTCAAGGCGCTGGCCGATCCCCGGCTGCGCGCCCGGGCGCGGTTCCTGCTGCTGGGGCTGGGTCCGGCGATGCACGCCGCCGCCGAACGGGCGCGGATCGAGCCCTACTGGTGGCGCGTCCGGCGCGACTCATCCGCCCTGGAGAGCGCCACAGCGCAGGATGTCGTGCTGATCGACTACGCCGATCCGCACGGCGCCACCCAGCCCGGCTCGGCCTTGGAAGGGTTCGATGATCCAGCCCGCGCCCCCCGCGCCCCCC
>DOJA01000094.1:0-11744 GCA_003511945.1 Phycisphaerales bacterium
ACTCCAGTTCAGACTTGAAGTTGGCCTGGGCGGCGTTGATGTCGTCGTTGGCGTTGAGGCAGTCCAGCGCGTTGCAGGTGTCATCGGTGGAGCAGTAGACGGTCAGGCGGGTGTCGTAGTCCTCGCCGGCCGAGAGCTGCTGGTCGGTGTTGAGGGAGACGAAGAACCCGCCCCCGGTGATCTTGTACCAGACGCCCTTGGAGGTGTTGGCGAGGATCGGGCTATCGCAGCCGCCGGCCGTCGTGGCGATGCGGGCGCCGCGGGTGGCGCCCTCCACGAGGAGCCCAGCGGGATCGGCAAAGCCCGGAGCGCCGGTGCGCGGGAGGTCGATCGCCTCCTGGCAGAGTGAATTGATCGGCTCCGGAACGGGGCAGGTGACTTCAAGTGAGAACAGACCCTGCGACAGGGGGGAAGCAGAAGTAACGCGAATGTAGTAGGTTTCGCCTGCTTCAAGGGGCGAGTCGCGGTCGACATCAATGACTGGAGCAGGGCCCAGGATCGAGACGCAGGTGATTGGAACCAGATCGGACGCGGTGATCGGGGGCTGAAAAGACTCTGATCTCGCGAAGAGCTGGAGGAAGGCGTTGGGCTGGAGGGACTGAGTGAGCGGCGGGACTGTCGCCGAGAGCGAGATCCGCACGGTGCCGGTGGCATCGGCGATGAAGGAATACCACACATCGCCCGCGAGGAACGGGATCGTCGAGACTGAGGCGCACGACGGGGTGGAGCCGGAGGCGGGGTCGAAGGACGCCTGGCGGTTGTCGACGGCCAGAGTGGTCACGCCGTTGCAGGGGATCACGATGGCGGTATCGGGGCCGTCGTTGCTCGGTGCCGGGAACTCCGTGCAACCCCCGGGGGCGTTCGTGTGGGCGAGGGGAACGACGGTGTCTGCGGCGTCCACCACACCGATGCACATCGAGGCGTCGTGAGGAATCAGGTTGCCCTCGGTGAACGGCGTGGCGAGGTTGCTGTCGTAGCGTAGGGAGCGCCGGTTGCCGATCGCGCCCTCCTGCGAGAGCGTCAACTGGGCCCGGCAGGACGGGGACCCGGGGACATCGATCTGATCGAACGAGACCCAGTAGCAGGTGTTCGCCTGCAAGGGCACGGGCGGGTGGCTCATGGTCCACTGGGTGGAGATGCTCGAGATGGGCGGGTTGCCGAGGTCGGCCGCGCCGAACCCGTGACCAACCACAACGCCGGGATCACCGTCGGTGAAAGAGGCCAGCACCGATCCCGGGAGCCCGAGGAACGAGTCGTAGTAGGTGACCGCCCAGATCAGGAAGCTGCCGGGTGGGGACATCGGGCTGCTGCTTGGGTTACAACTGGATGTGTAGGTTCCGTACCAGCACACGCTGTTGGCATCGCCCTCGGCGCCCACGATGAAGTCGTCGAACACGACCCAAACGGCGGAGCTGGCTGTACCCACATCCACCACCAACGCCGGCTGGCCCGGGGCGGGTCGATCCTGGCACTGGGTGGTGTTGTCCAGCGCACAGGGCGGGATGACCGCCCGCCCGAGCCCGCCCGTTTGCATGGCGCTCAAGGAGGAGTGTTCGAGGCGCTCGATCCGCCCGCTGTCGTCCATTTGCGGCTCGTCCGGCTCCGGAGGGAGCAGGGAGTCCTGCGTGGAGGGATCGGGTCGGTCCTGGGCCATCGCGCCGGGAAGGGCGGCGAACGCCGCGGCGAGGATCCCGACGAGGACGGGCGCCACACGCCCAATAGCACGCGCCTCACGCGACATGGGGACCTCCCTCGGGCGACCGCCCGGGTGCAGGGGCCGCGCGGCACAGTCCGGGTGCCGGCCGCCCTTGGTTCTTATTATCGTTCACGATGACGGAAAAGCAACGGTCTCCTGAGTATTCGACCCGGAGCTCTTGGTACCGAGAAGGGGCAGGGCACCCGGCCGATCGCCCAATAATGGGACGATCCGGGAGCGCACCGTCGGGTCGGTCGGGCGCGTCCAGCGCCGCACGGAGTTGATCGCACATACCCTCCCGTCAGAACGGCGCGAATGCCACGCCGAGATGCCCAGCGAGCGAGGCGGGCGTGCGTATCCGCCACCTGCGATCCTCAGAACGGGGCTTGCCCCGTCCCGGTCAACGACCGGTCGCGATCGCACACCGATCGGCCTCCGCCGATGGCCGTTCGCCTGTTGTTCCGTCGGGTCTCGCACAGAGGGCCTTACATTCGAAGATCAAAGCTCACGGCGCTCGTGACGCCTTGCTCGTCCTCGATCTGCACCCACAGCGCGCCACCCGCGGGAAGGGGGTTCGGGATCTCCGCGTGCGTGTGCCACCGGGTCGGCTCGCTCGGATCCTCGATCTCGGCCAGGGCCTTCACAGAGCCCTTCGCGTCCTCGGTGCCGATCCAGAAGCGCACAGCGACCACCTTCGCGGTGGACCCGGGTCCCGTTGGCGCGACGATGACATCGATCGGCGCATCCTTGCCGGGGACGATGTCTCCCTTGTCACGCGTAGCTCTGAGGACGAAGGAACCGAGGGCCGCTTCGCCGAGTTCGATGACGGCGCCGCCGTGGCCGTGGTGGCCGCCTGAGTCGTCCGTCCGGCCATGATCGGTCTGGCTGGGCGGCGCCCCGCCACCGGATGAGGCCGGCGCCGCTGCGTCGGGCTCCTTGCCGCAGCCGCTGGACATCAGGACCACAAGCCCGAAGGCAATGAAGGCGATGGGCGCGGCGGAACGGTCGATGCTCATGATGCTTCTCCGATCGATGGAGGTGAGTGGGGCTTGGTCGCGGCCCGTCCGGACCACGCGGAACGGACTCGGGCGCGACTCCTCGGTTGATTGCCCGGGGGAACTTCCACCCTGAAGACGAGCGCGTAGCCCGCCGGGACGACGAACAGGTTGAGAATCGTTGACGAGATGAGCCCGCCGAGCACGACGATGGCCAGCGGCGCGAGCAGTTCGCTCCCGGGCTTGCCCTTGGCGAGCGCCAGCGGCACCAGCCCGAGCATCGCGGCGAGAGCGGTCATGAGGATCGGCACGAGACGCTCTTGGGATCCCTGGATGATCGACTCACAGATCGACTTGCCCTCGTGCTCCTGGAGATGGTCGTAGTGGTTGACGAGCAGGATGCCGTTGCGGACAGCGATGCCGAAGAGCGTAATGAAGCCGACCATGCTCGCGATGGAGATGACCGGCGCGACATAGCGCGAGGACGCCAAGCCGAGAAGCGCCAGCGAGTTGCCCAAGACAGAGGGGCTCTCCGTCAAGTAGATGGCCGCGATGCCGCCGATGAGGGCCAGCGGCAGATTGAGCATGACCAGCAGGGCCACGCGCGCTCTGCCCGTGGACAACTGCAGGAGCAGGAACATGCAAATCCCAACGCCGGCCCCCATGATGAGGATCGTTCGACTGGCGGACTGCTGGGCCTCGAACTGTCCTCCGTAATGGACGGTGTACCCGGCCCCTTGCACGATGGGGTCGACCCTGGCCTTTACCTGCGCCACCAGCTGCCCGAGGTTGTAACCGTCGGCGACATTGGTTGTGACGACTGCCTTGCGCTGGGCGCTCTCGCGCGCGATCAGGTTGCTGGTCCTCTCCGGCCCGATGTCGGCCACCTCGCGCAGTCGAACGATGGCCCCGCCCGCGCCGCGCAGTTGCAGGTCCATGATCTGGTCGAGCCGCTCCCGCTCGCTCTCGGCCAGGCGCACCACCATCTCGTACCGGCGCACGCCCTGGTTCACTTCAGCGACCGTCTCGCCGTAGAGGGCCTGCCGCACCTGCTCCGCGGCCGCCCCGGGTGAGAGCCCGACTCCGGCCAGGTCCTGAGCCCTGTACCTGATGGACAGCGAAGTAATCATGATCTCCCGGTTGGCCGCGACATCGCGTGTGCCAGGGATGGGCTTGATCGCCGCCTCGATCTCCTTCGCAAGCGACCGCAGCACATCGAGGTCGTCCCCGTACACATTGATCGCGATCGCTGCAGGGGTGCCCGACAGGACATGGCTCAGGCGGTGCTCGATCGGCTGGCCCACCATCGTGGTGATGCCGGGGATGTTGGCAATGACGCGATCGATGGCGGTCCGGACCCTGTCCTGATCGGCGCCCGCTCGCATCGTCACTTCGATCTCCGAGCTGCTCACGGGTTCGGCGTGCTCATCGCGCTCGGCCCGGCCGGTGCGTCGAGTCACGCTTGACACGCCCTCGATCTGGGCCATCTGCGCCTCGACGCCCGTCGCCAGGCGGTTGCTCTCGACCAGCGAGGTCCCCGGCGGTGCGAGCAGGAAGACGGTGAAGGTGCCTTCCTTGAACGCGGGCAGGAACGATGTGCCGAAGGTGGACATCAGCACGAGCGAGCCCGCCGTAAGGAGGCCCGCACCCGTCAGCACCACCCCCCGGCTTCGGACGCTGGCTCGAAGAGCGGGCTCGTACCGATGCTTGAGCCAGCGGACCAGCCACCCGTCGTGTTCGCGATGACCGTGCCCCGCTGAGCCCGCCTCGGATGCTCTCCCGAATGGACGCGCGAAGAGCCACTTGCACAACGCGGGCGTGACCGTGAGCGCGACGACCAGCGACGCCATGATCGAGACGATGTACGCGATTCCCAGCGGTTGGAAGAAGCGGCCTTCGAGCCCCTGCAGGAACAGGAGCGGCACGAAGACCATGCAGATGATGACGGTGGCGAAGACCACCGACGAGCGGATCTCGTTGCTGGCGTTGTAGATGACCTCGACGAAGCCCTTGCGATCCGCGTCGGGCAGCCCGGCGTTCTCCCTCAGCCGCCGCAGAACATTCTCGACATCGATGATCGCGTCGTCCACCAGCTCCCCGATGGCGACCGCCAGCCCGCCCAAGGTCATGACATTGATCGACAGCCCCCAGGCCCAGAGCAGCAGGACCGCCACCGCGAGCGAGAGCGGCAGGGCGGTCAGCGTCACGATCGTGGCTCGCGCGTTCAGCAGAAAGAGCATCAGAATCACGGCGACGATCACGCTCGCCTCGATCAGAACCCTCACCACGCCGTTGATCGACCGCTCGATGAACCGCGACGCCCGGAACGGGTCGCGGTTGAGGACCATCCCTGTGGGCATGGACTTCTCAACCTGATCGAGCACCCCGTCGATCTGCGCTGTCAGGTTGAGCGTGTTGGTCCCGGGCGACTTCTGCACACTCAGCACCACGCCGGGCAGGGCGCGGTCGGCCGCGGTGCCGCGCTTGGGCGAGGCCCCAAGCCGAACATCGGCGAGCTGCCCGATGGTGACCGCCGCGCCCTTGTGATAGCGCACCAGCGTGCTCTTGATGTCCTCCGCGCTGGTCACTCGAGCCGTCTGTCGGATCGGCAGTTCCTGGTTCTCCCAGCTGGGGATATAGCCCGCACTGGCCGTCGAGTGCGCCCCTCGTGCGGCCTCGACCACATCGGAGATCGTGAGCCCGTAGAGCGCGAGCTGGTCCTGCCGCACATTGATCTGGTACTGCGGCAGTTCACCGCCGATGGCGACGACCTGGGCCACGCCCGGGACGGCGAGGAGTTTGTTCCGCAGGTCGAACTCCGCGAAGGTGCGCAGCTCCAGCGGGCTGGCCGAGCCGTCGGGGCTGGACAAGGCGATGAGCATGATCTCGCCGGTGATGCTGGTGACGGGCGTGATCTCCGCATGGGACCCGGGCGGGAGGCTCTCCCGCACGGCGGACAACCGCTCGGAGACCAGTTGGCGCGCGCGATAGATGTCGGTGCCCCAGTCGAACTCGACCCAGACGATCGAGAGGCTGGTGGCCGACGCGCTGCGGACGCGGCGGGCGCCCGGCAGGCCGTTGACCGCGGTCTCGATCGGGAAGGTGACATTCAGCTCCACTTCGTCGGCGGCGAACCCGCCCGCCTCGGTCATCACGACGACGGTCGGCGCGTTGAGCTCGGGGAACACATCAACGGGCATGTTCCTGATCGTGACGCCGGCGAAGACAAGCAGCAGCCCGGCGAACACGACGACAAGAGACGACTGCCGAAGGGAGAAGGCGATCAGTTTGGCCAGCACGGGTCAGTGGCTCCCTTCGTGGAAGGTGCCGTCGGAGTGGAAGTGGCCGGCCTTTTCCGCCGAGCCGCTCGTCGCCAGCATCAACTGAAAGTTGCCCCCGAGCACGACCTCGTCCCCCTCCTTGACGCCGCTTGCGACCACGACCCAGCGCCCGTCCGACACGCCGAGGTCGGCCTTCAGGCGGATCGCCTTGTCGGGGTCGGCGGGATCCCGCCGGAAGATGACGGGCGTAGTCCCGTCACGGACGACCGCGGAGAGCGGGATCGCAAGCTCGGTCCCTCCTCCCGCGAGGGTGATCTCAAGATGGGCCGAGACCCCCGCTCGCGCCCATTGGGCGAGCGAGCTGGGCACAACGATGAGGTCGATGGTGCGCTCGTCCGCGTCGGCGGTGAGTCCGATCCACAGCGGGCCGCGCATGCTGTCCTGCAGCGTGATGGACCCGCCCTGCGCCGGGACGATGAGCGATGGCAGCCCGTCCCTCAGAAGACCCAGATCCGACTGAAGCCCCCGGGCGCGAAACCGCAGCAACTCGGGCTGCACCGTCGAGAGGACGAGCGCCTGAGACTCGAGCACCGCTCCGGACACCGCGTGGAGCCCCTCGACGACCCCGGGGGCGTGCGCCCGGACCTCGATCGCGTCGATGACTCTCCAGCGCGCCGTGTCGGGAGCCCCGATCGGAGGGGCGGCCAGGTCGCCGGCGCTCACGCCCGAGAGGTGGGCGGCGGTCTGGAACAGGAACGACAGACGCGAGCTCGCGGCGCCGAGGCGCGCCGCGGACTCGCCGCGGCGAGCGAGCAACTCGGCCTCCTTCTCGAGCGTCTCTGCGAGTGCGGCACGCGCGGCCGCGAGCGCCCCGCGGGCCTGGGACAGTTCCTCCGCTCGTGCTCCGCCCGCCTCCCTGATGAGCTCGAGCGCAGCGACGCGGTCGCCCCAGAGGTTCGCGGCGGACTCCAGGGCGGCGTGGTGGCTCTCGTGAGCCGCCAGCAGCGGCGCGATGCTCTCGCATGCCGCACGAGCGAGACTCACGCCCGCTTCTGCGTCGGCGAGCTCGCGCTGAAGCTCGCGCCATCGGGGCGAGTCGAGCCGATACAGCGCGTCGCCCTGATCGACGCGCTGATACTGCTCAACGAGGAGCTCCAGCGTCCCGGGCGCCGGGGTACGGTACTCGCGACGGGCGGAGGGGAGCGGCTCGAACCGTCCGGGGACGCGGAGGGTCCTGGAAACGCTCCGGCTCTCGACGGTGGCGAATGTGATCCCAAGGTTTCGACGGACGGCGGGGTTGATGTCGACGCGATTGCTCGGCGCCGGCGTCTCCTCGTGCTCGACCGGCCGCGGGGCAGCATCATGCCCGCAACCGACCGGCAAGACCAGCGCGCCGGTCGCGGCCGCCACGAGGCACACAGCAGTGTGAGATCGGTTCATGATCGACTCCCTACGGTGGTGTCGGACGCCTGCCCCTCGGTGGGCGGGGGCGCAGCGGGTCCGATGAGTTCGTCAAGGCGCACCGCTCCGATCGACTCCGCCGCGCGGGCCTCGATCAGGCGCAGCCGTGCATCGTGCTGGGCGGAAAGAGCTCCGAGAAGGAGCAGGGGGTCGATCCGACCGAGCGCAGCGATGCGCGACACTTCGGCCAGCTGCTCGTCGGCCATGGGCACGACGGCGCCTTCGATCGCCGCGCGCTGGTCGCGCCCGGTCTCGTAGCGCTTGAGTGCTGCAGCGAGGCGGGCCGCGAGGTGCTCGTAGGTGCTGCTGAACTTCGCGCGCGCGACCTCCCGCTCCGCCTCGGCCACCGCGACCCCCTGCCGGTTGCGGTTCCAGAGTGGCACGGGCAGCGAGATGCCCAGCAGCACCCGGTCGTCGCCTTGATCGGCCGCATAACCGGGGCCGATCGTAATGTCGGGGAACTGCTTGCGGACCTCAGTGCGAAGCGATTCCTCGGCGACCGCATACTCGGAGCGCACCGCATTCAGCTCGGGGCTGTTCACTTCCATCTGCGCACGAAGCTCGGCCGCGTCCCGCACTCTCGGAGCAACGACGACCGCGGGGAGCATGACGAAGCTGACATCCGGCGCGAGGCCAAGCAGCGCAAGAATCTGCAGTCGCCGCTCGGATTCGCGCCCCCGCGCCGCAATGAGTTCCGCCTCGCCCGCCGCGAGGGCGACCGCAAGGAGCCGGGCCTCGACACGGGTGATCGAGCCGGCCCGTTCCTGCCGATCGGCGAGTTCGGCCATCTCGCGAAGTCGCTCGACGAAGCCCGCCGTCGCCTCGGCGCGCAGGCCGGCGGCCGACCAGTCAATCCAGAGCGTGCGGAGCGCGGCCCGCGTCGCCCACTCGAGGGCGACAATGCGCACCAGAGCGCTGTGCGCCGCGGCCCCGGCTCGGGCCTTCTCAGATTCGAGCCGCCCCGAAACGGGAAGGGTGAAACCGAGCGCGGCGCCGACCACCCAGGGCTCACCCCCCGCTCCAGAGACAATGCGCTCCATGTCAACCCCGAACACGGGGTCCGCCCACAGGCCCGCGTGGTCGGCCTCGGCCCGGGTCACACGGGCCTGAAGGCGGGCGAGCCGAAGATCGGGATTGAACACCAAGGCGACGACTTCCCCCTCAGCGAGACTGAGTCCGTCGTCCGCGTCGAACTCTCCGGGCGGGACCCCCTCCTGCGCCGCGAGCGAGGCCGCAAGATCGCGGACGGTTCGGTCCCCAGGCGAGCGCGACAGCCACTCGTCCCGGGACGCGCGAAGATCCAGCGGGCGCGCCTCGTAGGAGCGGCAACCGATCGGCGCGCCGACCAGCGCGCCAAGCAGCACAACAACTCTGGCGCGCCCGACCGCGGGCAAGTTGGGTGTCATTCGATGCTCCCTGCTGGGTCCAGCCCGACGGACGACGCCCACGCGATGGGCGCACGACGACAAGCGCCCGATTGGGCGGCAGTCACGCGTTGCCGTACGGAATCAGATGAGCAGGGCGCGGCTGGTGCGGACGATGCGTGCCACCGGGTTGAGCGCGCAAAGATGACCAGGCGATTGCGACGCCCCGCCGGGCGAGCCCTCTTCGAGCGTCACAACCGGAGCCGCGAGGAGCGCCCATCCGACCACCGCGAACGCCGGTGCGTCCGATGACCAAGGCGCGATGGTCGCGACAGGGGTGGCGATCGGATCGTGATCCGGAAAAGTCACCAATGTCGGTTCCGATAGCGGCGTCGGTGGCTCACCCGGCTCGTCGGGGGAGCACGGGGCCTCGTGTCCGTGCGCAGGGCACCCTTGGGGGATCAGCCCGGACTCGTGCGCCGCCACATGGAGATCCGCGAGCCGGACCGCGGCTTCCCGGGATGGCGCCGCATGCCAGTGCGTCCCGTGAGAGTGGTGCGCGTGGGAAGCGATGGTCGCGCCCCGGAGCGCACCCACGACTCCGAAAGCGAGCATGACAACCAGAGTGAGCAGCGCGACAATCCGCGACCGCAACACGCGGCGAAGCCCAGAGCCCGATGATCGGAGCGACCTCGTCACGAGATCGAAGACTAGCCGACCATCGGGGATCTGACAAGCATCCGTGAGCCCGCGTGTGCGACCTCCAGTGGCGGCCGTCGGTCGGGCCAGGTCGTCAGGTGACCGGCGGCGACTCCCCTCAGGAGGTCGACGCAGGGAGTGGTGCCGCAGTGAACTGGATGGCTCGCTCTGGCGCGGCTTGATGACGGAGCAGCGGGAGTTCTCGCCCAACCCGCCGGGGACCCGCGACAGCGGGGGCCGCCAGTCGCAAGAACTCCAAAGTCGTTGAACGGCGACGCAAGACTGCAAGACGGCGACGATGAATCCCGCCCCGGGTATCCCGGGAGACCATCTCGCGCCCCTCTCAATCGCGCGCCGCGGTGGTCTGCGCCACCGGCTTCTTGCCCCCGGAATCCTCGGCCCGGGGCTGAGGCGGACCGCCGCGCTGGGCGGGGATGTTGGAGGCGGGCGCAGCACCAGGAGCGGACGGAGCGCCCTGCTTGGGCTCCTCGGCCTTGACGATCTGCGCCGTCGGGGGCTGACGCAGGAGCACCCGGTCTCCCTCGGCGATGCCCTCGACGATCTCGGCGTACAGGTCGCTCCGCCGTCCGATGCGGACCGGCTTCTGGTGGTACTTGGCGTCCTGCGCGGTGTAGACGAACTGGCGCCGGCCCTCGTTGAAGACCGCCTGGATCGGGACCGCGAGCGCCTGCTCGACGGTGTTGAGCGTGAGCCGCGCCTCGCAGCGCATGGAGGGCTTCAGCCCGTGCGCCTCGGCGCCCATGTCCAGCCCGATGCGGACCTCGTACTCGCGGACATTGGGGTCGCGCCACCCGCCCGACTGAGCCATGACGCCGATGGTCTCGACCGTGCCGCTGTACTTCTTCCCCAGGGCGGCGTCGATGGTGACGACCGCGTTCTGGCCCGGACGGACGCGCCCCATCAGGGCCTCGGGGATCCTCACGACCGCCATCATCTCCGTGGTGTCGGGCAGGACGATGATCTCCTGATTGGGGCGGATCTCCGTGCCGACCTCCAGCGTGCCGTTCTCGTTGTTCCACATGTTCTGGTTCAGACTGGTGGCGTAGACGACCAGCCCGTCGGTCGGGGCCTTGATGACGGCGGCCTCGATCTGCTTGCGCATCTTCGCCACCCGCTCTTCGCGCAGCTCGAACTGGCGACGCCGGTTCGTCCGGGCGGCGTCCTTGCTCGCCAGCTCGCTCTCGTTGCGGCGCTGCACGCGCTCCAGCTCCGCGTTCGACTCCTCCACATCCGAGGTCTTCTGCTTCAGGTCGCGCTCGTAGGTGAACTCCTCGTACACCCGTTGGGCCAGCTGGGTCGTCTGCAGGGCCGAGGCGGCCTCGACATAAGCCAGTTCGTCACGGTCCAGCTCGTCCTTGCTCAGGAACTCGCGGGTGAAGAGCTCACGCGAGCGTTCCAGCTTGGCCTTCAGCCGCGACTCTTCCCGTTCCGCGCGCTCGGCGTCGAGCTGCAGCTTGGTCCGCTGCTCCTTGACCTCGCCCTCCTGCCACTTGCGGAGTTCCAGCTCGTTCAGTTCGACCTTCAGCAGGGCCTGCCTCAGGGCCGACTCGTTGTCGCTCACCTGGATCTGGTAGGCGTTCTCCGCCCCGACCAATTCGCTCTTGGCCGACTCCAGTTGCAGCAGTTCATCGTCGAGCTTGGTCTGGATCTCGTCGGCGTTCAGGCGGACCAGCACATCGCCCTTGGAGACCCGCGAGCCCTCCTCGACAACCTCCACGATCGCGGCGTTCTGCTCCAGCTCGCTCCGGAGCACCGTCTGCTTACGGGCCCGGAGGTCGCCGTTGCCCGTGGCGGTGATCTCGAATGAGATGGTCGACGCCGGGACAATGTCGATCCGCTGGCCCTCGCTGTTCGAGGAGGGCTTGAACGCAAGCCACCCGCCCCCGCCCAGCGCGACCACGAGCGCCAGGACGATCACACCCTTGACCAAGGCCCCGCCTCGACGGGCCACGAGACCGGAGCGGGACGAAAGCGCTGGCAGTTGCGGCACGGGGGACTCCTCAGGCGGGGAGGCAGACGGACACAGAGGCCCGGTTCGATCGGTTCGACAACCACGGGGCCCCCGGATTCTCCAGAGCAGAACACCACCCCAACAAGCGTATACCGTCCTAACTCCTCACGGCTGCCCGCTGTTCAGGGGTTCTGGGGGTTGGGAGAACTCGGGGAGGTCTCTGGCGGGTCCGCGGGTTCCTCGGGAACGCTCTCCCCCGGCCCCGGCCCCGGCCCC
>DOJA01000094.1:11812-13478 GCA_003511945.1 Phycisphaerales bacterium
CGGCCCCGGCCCCGGCCCCGGAGGGAGGGTCTCAGGCAGGGCCTGCTGCGTCGCGGGGTCGATCGCGGTTGACTCGGCGGCGCGCACGAGCATGCCCTGGAGGGGCTGGAAGTTGCCGCTGGGCTTGACCCGGAGCTGGCCCGTGACGCGGAGGTAGTCGAGGATCGCCGTCCGGAGGTCCCGTTCAGCGGCGTCGCGGTTGTTCCGGGACTGCAGGAGCTCGTTCTCCGCGTCCAGGCGGGTCTGGGCGTCGACCTCGTCGGCCTTGATCCGGAGCTCTTCCAGCCGAAGCTCGTTGATCGCGACCGTCTGTTCCTGCAGCCGCAGGGAGAATCGGGCCCGGTCGATTTCTCGGACGCCCTGGCGGGCGTCGAGAACCACCTGATCGCGGAACTCCTCGGCGTCCCGGATCTGGCGCTGGAGCCCGATAATCGCCTGGCGGAGCTGCAGGCGTTCGATCTCGCGGTCCAGGGGCAGCCCGAAGGTCACGCCCGCGCTGACCGTGGTGTCGTCCAGGTCGTAGTTGAGCCCCAGACTGTTGCGGTCCTCGTCGGTGTTGAACGAAGCGCTCGCGGTGGCGTCCAGGTCGGGGAGCAGCTGATTTCGCGCGTTCTTCACATCCCGACGGGCGTCGTCCACGCGATCGACGGCGTTCTGAAAATCCAGCCGGTAGTCGAGCGCCAGCCGCACCGCCTCCTCGACCGTGATGTCCGGGTCGTCGAGCGTGAGTGAGATCGGCTCGAGCGCGATCGGGGCTTCGGTGGGCAGCCCCAGCCGGATCTTGAAGCGGTCGAGGTCCAGGATGTACCGCTCGCGCTGGGAGATCAGCCCGTCGCGGCTGGAGAGCACATTCTGCTCGACATTCCGGGCCTGGAACGGGGGCGAGCGCCCCGCCTCGACGAGCGCCCGCGTCTGTTCGTAGAACTTGATGACGCTCTCGAGGCGGGCTTCCTGGTTCCGGATCACCGCGCGCTGCGCCAGCAGCGCGAAGTAGTCGCGGGCGATGTCCACGAAGAAGGCGCGACGGAAGTCCTCGAATGTCCGGGCGGCGTACACCAGGTCGCGCTCCGCCTGGATGAGGTCCTCCTGCGCGATCAGCCCGGCGTCGCGGAGGAGCGGAATCTCCGCGCTCAGCACCAGCGACGAAGATTGTTCGTTCCTCTCCCCGACGACCTCGGTCAACTGGGAGGCGGCCCGTGTGATCAGGGCGGCTTCGAACTCCCCGCCGTAGGGCAGACGCTGGGTGGCGCGGAACTCGTTCACGATCGACAGCGCCGTCGCGTAGCGTCCCGCGTCACCCGGCCCGCCCGAGAAGACGGTCGACAGGTCGTTGAAGAACCGTGGCCCCCAGCGGTGGCGCTCGATCAAGAGCCGGATCGCCGCCAGGAGGTATTCCTCCTCCGCGGTCACATACTCGCGGCTGGACTCCTGCGCGACGCGGAGGGTCTCTTCGAAGCTCAGCCGCCGCGCGCCCGCCTCGAACTGAGCGTAGGAATCAAGCCGGGCCAGGACATTCTCCCGGTCGGCCGGTGACCCGATGTAACTGAGTTGCCCGGCCCCCGGGTTCGTGCTGGGCGGGCGCTTCAGGTTCTGGGTGGGCGACGACTCGTCCTCCGGGCGGACCGGGCGGGTCCGGGGCGCGGTGGCGCCGCCCCCGAGTTGATCC
>DOJA01000094.1:13596-14742 GCA_003511945.1 Phycisphaerales bacterium
AGAGCGCCAGCACAAGAGCCGCCCGGGCGGCCCGCGCGGACCCGGGGGGCGTTGTGGGTCGTGCGGGTTGGTGGGAACGCGGCGCGCGGGGCATGGGCCGGAGCATACAGGTGTCGTTCGGGACTTGTTGCGGGTGTGCCGGAGGCCCCTTACTCTTCGGGCTGGTCGCGGGGACCGATGCGTCGGAGGCGACGAGTCGGCGCTGTCCCCGGCACAGGGAGCGTCGTTCCGCATGCCCGTAATGACCGTGGACGGCCAGAGTTTCGTGCTCGACGGGCGCCGGCTGTGGCTCGTGTCGGGCGCCGTGCCCTATGCCCGCATCCCGAGGGGGTTGTGGGCCGACCGGTTGCGGGCCGCCAGACAAGCGGGGCTGAACTGCATCGAGGCGCCGGTGGTGTGGGGGCTGCACGAGCCGCGTCAGGGGTCGTTCAATTTCGAAGGGGACCTGGACCTGGCGGCGTTCGTGACCATGATCGGGGAGATGCGCCTGCAGTGCATCCTCCGGGTGGGGCCTCATGTCGGGGACGGGTACGAACTCGGTGGGCTGCCGGCGTGGCTGCTGGCGGATGAATCGACCCGGCTCGGGCTGCGCTCGTCGGAACCCGCCTTCCTGAACGCGGTGAGCAAGTTCACCGGGCAGGTCTGCGACCGCGTGCGCGACCTGCAGGCGACCAGCCCGCGCCGCGTCGCGGGCGGCCCCATCGTGCTCGTCCAGAGCGAGCACCACTGGTTCTGTGGCGACCCGCACCAGGCGCAGGCCTACCTGCGCGAGATCGAGCGCTACCTCCGCGAGGATGGGATCACGGTCCCCATCTCCAACTCGAACAACCTCTTCGCGTCGGCGGAGGGGCAGGTCGACGGGTGGTTCGCCGACCATCATCTCTTCGCCAATCTGCGCCAGTTACGGACCGTGCGCCCGGATCATCCCCGCCTGCTGACGGGCCTGCCGCTCGGCCCGACCCCCGTGCTGGGACGGGCGACGGGCGAGCCGATGGCCGCCCGGAGCGCCCTGCCCCGGCTGGCGGAGGTCCTGGCGTCCGGCGCCCAGTTCAACCTCTCCCCGTTCGCGGGCGGGAGCGGGCTGTGGGGCTGCACGGGCGAGACGGACGACGGAGCCGGGGGGGACGGGGGAGCCGGAGGGGGCGG
>DOJA01000315.1:0-159 GCA_003511945.1 Phycisphaerales bacterium
TCGGATGGTGCGCGAGGCGAGCGCGGGGGGGTGCGTCGGATTTCGTCCCGGGCGCGGCTCGGCGCCAGCGCACGCGGGCGCTTTGCGCGCCGGGCGATCGGGCGTATGCTCCGGGGTTCCGGAGAGATACGACAGCATGTACACCGAGCCACGGATGGA
>DOJA01000315.1:233-2841 GCA_003511945.1 Phycisphaerales bacterium
ATGTACACCGAGCCACGGATGGACACGGAACTGACGGTCGCCGAGCGGTACGGGGCGGCGGGTCGTCGACCCCTCGGGATACGCGGAAGTTTGTGCGGGCGCTCGTGGAGGGGCGGATCGTGCCCAAGGAGTCTCTCGCGCCGATGAGCACATTGCGGACCTCCGCCGACACGCGAGCGGAGGGCGACCACGACGGGTTCGGGTTCCGACTCGGCCAGGTCGGCGGCCACCGCTGCTCCGGGCACGGGGGGATCACCCGGGGCGTGAACATCGAGTTCCGCTACCATCCCGCGTCGGACTCGACGCTGGTCCCAGAGTCGACGGTTCGGGGAGCAACTTGGAAGTGCATGGCAGGGTACTGACGATTCTGCTGGCCGGCGTCGTGATCTCGATGCTGCCGCGTTCCGCCGCGAGTTCGGAACCGACGGCGGTGACGCGGATGACATTCACCGATGGCGCGATGAATGGCAATGCGGCGATCGCGGATGATGGACGGGTCGGGTTCGTTTCCAATCGATCCGGCGCGTGGCAGGTCTGGGTGATGGACGCTGACGGGTCGAATCAGCGCCAACTGACGACCGACATGGGAGTTCTCGGGTACGCCAACTGGAACGGCGAACAGACGGAACTGCTTTTTCATCGTCGGGTCCAAGGGGTTTGGCGTCTCTTTCGTGTCGACGCGGCAAGCGGCGATGTGACCGAAATCCGTTTCGAGGGCGACGGTGAAGCGGTCGTGCACCGCCTTCGTCCGTCGATGAACCAGGACGGCACTCGCTTGCTGTATGACCGACGACCCCAGAATGTTGACGAGCGCTTCTGTGCGCTGGCTTCCGCCAGGCCGGACGGGTCCGACGAGCGCATTCTCACATCGATGGACGCATATCACTCCGATGGTCGGTACTCGCCCGACGGCACTCGGATCGTCATGCAGGTCGGCAGTGGCGATTTGCTCGATCGGCTGAAGTACCGCCTTTATGTCATGAATGCCGACGGGTCCGACGCCCGACTGTTGCTCGACTCCACCGACTCGTGCAAGTATCCGAAATGGTCCCCCGACGGATCGAGGATCACCTACTCGACGGAATCCCTGGCGGTGCCAACCCAGCGGGATGTGTGGGTTTGCAGCGCCACCGGGCTCGGGTCCGTGCTCGTCACCCCGGGTCTGGGCTTGGACTTCGACGCGGTGTGGGCGCCCGATGGTGCAAGTCTGGTGTTCGCGTCGGACCGGTTCGGCGGGAGAGAGCTGGTGCGCTCACCCGTGCCGCCGAACTGACCGGCGGGAATCCGCGTGGTGCGGGATCATGCGAGCCAATCACCCGAACGGTCCGTCATTTGACGCGCTCGGTTCGCTCCGCGCTCCATGCGACTCGATGATCCATGAGGTCCGGAGCCCGGTGATCTCGGTCGGGGTGCCGGCGCGAAGAGGCGAGCGGCGCGGTCGGCGTCCGGCGGACCTCTCTTTCCATTGGGCGTGGGTCGGCGTATCCTCTCCGGTACGGAGAAGAGACGCCGAATGTACACCGAGCCACGGATGGACACGGAACTGACGGTCGCCGAGCGGTACGGGGCGGTCCGGGAGCGGGTCGCGGCGGCGGCGCGTCGGGCGGGGCGACGGGCGGAGGACATCCTGCTGGTCGCCGTCACGAAGTACGCCACGATGGACCAGGTGCGGGACCTGCTGCGGCTGGGTCATCTGGACCTGGGCGAGAGCAAGGCGCAGCAGGTCATCCAGCGGGCGGCCATGGTGGAGGAACTGCTCGGACGAAGCCGTATGCTGCCGACGGTCGCGGCGCGGGCGTCGGGCGGACCGGCGGAGGCGCCGACGCCGGTCCGCTGGCACATGATCGGGCACCTGCAGCGGAACAAGGTCAAGAAGCTGATCGGGGTGGTGCGCCTGGTCCACAGCGTGGACTCGCTGCGCCTGGTCGAGGAGATCCAGGCGGTCGCGTTCAAGCGCGATGAGCCGGTGGATGTCCTGGTGCAGGTGAACTGCTCGGGCGAGCGGAGCAAGTTCGGCTGCGCGGTGGCCGCCGCCCAGCACCTGTGCGAGCAGATCGACACGATGATCCACCTGCGCGTGCGCGGGCTGATGACCATGGCGCCCTACGCGGACGATCCCGAGGCGTCGCGCCCGACTTTCCAGCGCTGTGCCGAACTGTTCGACGAGGTCCGCACCACGGGCGTCGGGGGCGGGCACTTCAACATCCTGTCGATGGGCATGAGCAACGACTACGAGACGGCCATCGAGTGCGGCGCGAATGTTGTGCGGGTCGGGTCGGCGCTGTTCGGCGAACGGGTCGTGGCGGAAGACACGGACGAGGAGGATGAGGACTGACAGCGGGGTGCGAGAAGCGGAAAGCGGGAAGCGGAGAGCGGGTAGCGGGTAGCGGGTAGCGGGGAGCGAACAGGGGAGGCGCCGGATGTAGCGCGTTACCCGATTGGCTTCTCCCACTCGATGTCCGGGTCGGCCACCAGGCGTCCGGCGGCCTGTTTGCAGCAGCGACGGCAGATGGCGGCTTCCTCGTGCAGCGGGCTGCGCCACGAGGGTTCGTCGCGGTCTTCCAGGCACATCGTGCAGTGAGAGGGGGGCGCGGGGGTCGTGGGGGTC
>DOJA01000204.1:0-731 GCA_003511945.1 Phycisphaerales bacterium
GCTTGATGCCTTGATGCCTTGATCCGTTGATGCCTTGATCCCTTGATGCCTCGGCGCCTTCCCCATGCAGAATGTCGAGTTCAAGTGCGAGCTGCGCGAGCCCGAGGTGGCCCGCTCCGTCTGCGCGCGTCTCGGCGCCAGGGTCGTGGGCATCGTCGAGCAGCGCGACACCTACTACCGCGTCTTTGACGGGCGCCTCAAGAAGCGCGAGTCCACCGGCGACCCCACCGAGTGGATCAAGTACCACCGCCAGGACCGGGTGACGAACAAGGTCAGCCACTTCACGCTCTACAGCGAGGAGGAGGCCCTGGAGCGGTTCGGCGCCCGACCCATGCCCGTCTGGCTGATCGTGGAGAAGACCCGCGAGGTCTGGATGCTCGACCATGTGCGCATCCACCTCGACCGCGTGAAGCACCTGGGCTCGTTCCTCGAGCTCGAAGCCCTGGTCACCCGCAAGCAGCACCTGGGCGAGGCCCACCGGCGCGTGAACGAACTGCGCCTGGCCTTCGGGCCGATCCTGGGCGAGCCGATCGCCTCCTCCTACAGCGACCTGCTCGATCAGCACGCCGCCACCGAGCGCCACGGCGCAGGCCGCAGTGCGGAATAGAGCGGACACAGTCCGAGTGGACCGGGGACCCGTCGTCTCGGCCCTCGCGGCGCGGCCCGACACCTGTCAACCGCTGAGTCCGCAACGAGAGTGATCCCTCGGACTTGTCTCCAGAGGCGGGCGA
>DOJA01000204.1:794-14828 GCA_003511945.1 Phycisphaerales bacterium
CGGGCGATTCACTCGCCCGCCGTTCTACCCCTTCTCAACTCGTCCGCCGCGGCGAACGAACTCTTCACCGCCCCATGATGCCCGACACATTGAAGATCGGCAGCAGCAGCGAGATCGCCACGCCCCCGATGAGCACCCCCATGAACACGATCATCGCCGGCTCGATCAGTTGGGTCGCGTTCTTCACCGTCTCGTCGAGGTCCGTCTCGGTGGCGTCGGCGATCCTGGCCAGCACATCGGGCATCCGACCCGTCCGCTCGCCCGCGGCGATCATCTGAGCCACCGACGCGGGCACCAGGGGCGAGCCCTGCAGCGCCTCCGCCATCGTCTTGCCCGTCGTCATGTTCCGCTCGACCGCGGTCCACAGCGCTTCCCACTGGGCGTTGGGCGTCACGCCCCGGACGATGCGCACCGCCTCCAGCAGGTCGACCCCCGAGGCGAGCAGCGTGCCCAGCGTCCGTGCCGCCCGAGTCAGGTAGAACTGCCTGAACACTCCGCCGATGACCGGCGTCCGCAGCTTCAGGGCGTCGAGGAGCCGGCGCGTCGGGTCGAACATCGGCAGCGCCACGCACACGCCGACCGCCGCCACCCCCAGCACGCTGAGCAGCACCCAGTTCCCGAGAATGAAGTCGCTCACGCCCATCACGACCCGGGTCGGACGGGGCAGGGCCGCGGAACGACCCTCGTAGATCTTCGCAAACTTCGGCAGCACCCAGGTCACGAGGAAGGCGGTGATCCCCAGCGCGAGCGAGATCATCACGAGGGGGTACGCCAGCGCCCCGCGGATCTGGCGCCCCGTGCGGCGCTCCTTTGTCAGGTAGTCCGCGATGCGCCCCAGCATCAGCCCCATGGTGCCGGAGGCCTCGGACGCCCGCATCAGGTTGATCATGAGTGGCGGGAAGGCCCGCGGGAACTCCGCGATCGCCTGCGAGAAGGGCACGCCCCCGGTGATCCGGTCCGACACCACCTCCATGACTGAACGGATCGGGCCGGGCTTCGTCTGCTTGACAAACGCGTCCAGCGCCTCGGCCAGGGGCACGCCGGTCTCCAGCATCACCGCCACCTGCGACGCGAACGCGATGACATCCTCCCGCCGGACCTGCGACGACGCCGCCCGCAGGAGCACCTGGTCCGCGTCGATCGGGCGAGCCCCGAGCTTGATCTCCGTCACCGTCAGCCCCTCGCGGGCGAGCGCGCGGAGGGCTTCGGTCTGCGAGGAAGACTCCGTCACGCCGCCGACGGGCGCGCCGCGTGAGTCTCGGGCCTTGTAGGCGAAGGTGAGCATGGCTGGCCCCCGTGGTGGTTCAGGCCGCGGAGGCCCGGATCACTTCCTCAAAGGTCGTCAGCCCGGCCAGGGCCTTGTGCAGCCCGTCGTCCCTCAGGGTGCGGAGCCCGCCGGCCGCGGCCCCGGCCCGGAGCTCCTGCAGCGTGGCGCCCCCGGCGATCTGCTGCAGCGTCGCCTCGTCGGGCACGAACAGCTCGTAGATGCCCAGCCGCCCCGCGTACCCGGTGCCCCGGCAGCGCGAGCACCCCGGCCCCCGGTGCAGCTCCGCGCACGACCCGGCCGCCCGCTCCACCGCCTCGCGCACATGCGCTTCCGGCGTGTACGCCTCCTTGCAGTGCGGGCAGATCTTCCGGACCAGGCGCTGCGCCAGGACGCCACGGAGCATCGCCGCCACCAGGTAGGGCTCGACGCCCATGTTCACCAGGCGCGTGATCGCCGACAGCGAATCGTTCGTGTGCAGCGTGCTGAGCACTAGATGCCCCGTCAGCGCCGCCTGGGTCGCGATCGTCGCCGTCTCCAGGTCCCGGACCTCGCCCACCATGATCACATCCGGGTCCTGACGCAGCAGCGACCGCAGCGCCACCGGGAATGTGAACCCCGCCTGCTCGTTCACCTGGAACTGGTTGATCCCGGGGATCTGGGCCTCGACGGGGTTCTCCACCGTCGAGATGTTCGTGTCCTCGCTGGCGATCTCCCCCAGCGCGCTGTACAGCGTGGTCGACTTCCCCGAGCCCGTCGGCCCGGTTACCAGCGCCATCCCGTTCGGGCAGCGCACCACCGCGCGCCAGCGCTCGATCAGTTCCGCCCCCATGCCCATCTTTTCGAGCGGGATCACCGCGTTGCGGGTGTCGATCACCCGGATCACGACCTTCTCGCCGAACTTGCCGGGCATCGTCGACACGCGCAGGTCCACCGGACGCCCGTCGATCACCACATGGATATCCCCGTCCTGCGGCACGCGCCGCTGCGAGATGTCCATCTTCGCCATGATCTTGATCCGAGACGCCACCGCCGGGTGCATCTGGTAGGGCGGCACCAGCTTCGTCGCCAGGCGCCCGTCCACCCGGAACCGAACGCGGCAGCGGTGATCGTCCGGCTCGATGTGGATGTCCGAAGCCCGGTCGTGGATCGCCTGGTAGATGATGTAGTTCACCAGCCGCACCACCGGCGTCTGCCCGGAGAACTCCTCCAGCGCGCCCAGGTCCAGCGCCTCGGACTCCACCACGCTGAACTGACGCACATCCACATCGTCGTAGATCTCGTCGATCACGAAGACATTCGCCGACGGCAGGTACGCCTGCAGCGTCGCGCGGATGTCCTGCGCGGTCGCCGCCACGATCTGCACCCGCTTGGCGCTGAGCCGGGCGGCCTCCTCGATCAGGAACAGGTTCGCCGGCTCGCTCACCGCGATCGTCAGCACCCCGTCCACGCAGAACAGAGGCAGGACCGCGTGCGTATCGATGAAATCGCGCGGCAGGGCGTCGATCACCCGCGGGTCGGCCAGCCGGGGCGACAGCCGCGCGAACGGCACGCCGTACGACCGGGCCAGGCACTGCATCACCGTGTGCTCGCTCACGAACCCCAGACGGATGAGCGCCTCGCCCAGCAGTTCCTTGTGCCCGTGCGCCGCCTGCTCCTCGAGCGCCTGCGCGAGCTGGGCCGGCGTCAGCACACCCTCGGAGACGAGCAGGTCGCCCAGCTGCGGGCGCGCGCCGGTCCGTGCCGGGGGAGCGGCACCGGCCGGGACGGGTGTGGGAGCCGGGGCGCGCGGGTTCATCGCAGACTCCGCACCGCACCCTCGAGCGACGGGTGCGCCTCGAAGGCGAGGTCCAGCCGTGTGAGCGCGAGGATCGTTGTCAGCGTCTCGTCCGGGCGGATCAGGCGGAACTGCCCCCCGCCCTCCCCGAGCGACTCCTGCACGCGCAGCCACGACTCCAGCCCCGCGGAGTCGACGAACTCGAGGTTCTCGCAGTCGATGATGACATGGCGGACCCCGGCGCCGCGCCGATCGTTCACCACCCGCGCGAACTGCTCGGTGTCGTCGGCCGTGAAGTCGCCCGACACGGTCAGCACCGTCACATGCTCGTAGTCATGGTGGCTGATCTTCATGCCGCCAGCCCCGCCCGCGGGATGCGCAGCCCACCGGCGGCGCTCTGCCCGCTGTGACGCTCCACCAGCTCGTCGTACCGCGACAGGTCCACCCGCGCGAACGACTCCACCAGGGCGGGATCGAACTGCGACCCCGCGTTCTCGCCCAGCTCTTCCAGGACGCGAGCGCGGGGCATCGCGGATCGATAGGTGCGGTTGCTGCTCATCGCATCGAACGAGTCCGCCAGCCCGATGATCCGCGCCACCAGCGGGATCGCGTCCCCGCGCAGCCCGTGGGGGTACCCGCGCCCGTCGATGCGCTCGTGGTGGTGCAGCACCCCGGGCAGGATGTCCTCCATCAGCGGGATGTCCTTCAGGATGTGGAACCCGATCTCCGGGTGCGCCTTGATGAGCCGGAACTCCTCCTCCGTCAGGCGCCCGGTCTTGCCCAGCACGAAGTCCGGCACGCCGATCTTGCCCACATCGTGGACCAGCCCCGCGATCCGGATCCGCTCGACCTGCTCTTCGTCCAGCCCGTGCGCCTGCGCCAGCGCCGCCGCCAGGTGCGCCACGCGCTCTGAGTGGCCGCAGGTGTACGGGTCCTTCGCGTCGATCGCCGCCGTGAGGGACTCCAGCGTGCCGATGAACATCAGTTGCTGGTCGTCGTACAGGAACGCGTTGTCGAGCAGCACGCTCAGGTAGCCCGCCGCCGCGTCCAGCAGTTTGATGTCCGCGCTCGACACCTGGGGGTCGTCGCCCAGTTTGTGCCCCGCGAACAGCACGCCCACCACCTGACCGTCCCGCGCGACCGGGTGCGCCAGGATCTGCGAGTCTCCCTGCGCCAGCGGGCCGCGCGCCTCGCCCGCGATGACCACATTCCCGGGCGCAGCGGCGCCGGCCACCAGCCGCCCGATCTCCCGCTGGAAGCCGGCCTCATCCAGGGGCGTCCGCCCCGCCGTCAGCAGCCGCCCGCCCATCGCCCGGGCCCGGCGCTGGTCCGCAACGAATCCCAGCGCGATCCACTCGTACGCCAGGGTCTCGTGGAGCTCCCGCACGCACAGCCGGACGAAGTTCTCCGGGTGCGACAGCTGGTTCATCGACTGCCCCAGCGTGTAGAGCAGCGTGATCTCCTCGTACGACTCCGCCAGCTGGCGGCTGAAGACGCTGAGCGACTGCTCCTGTGCGTCCACCGCCTCCAGGTCCTCGACGAGCCAGCCGAGCATCGTCGCGGTGCGCTCGACGAGTTCGGGAGTGTGCGTCGCCCGACCGCGGAGCAGCGAACGCATCGCGGCCGCGTCCAGCGCCGCCGCCTGGCAGCACGCCCCGAACTGCTCGGCGTGCAGAGCGTCAGGCCCCAGCGCGACCGCGACCGTGTAGCCGGTCCGCACCCGGCGCACCCGCTCCACGCACGGGATCGCCCAGCAACCCGGGAACACCTCCACCGGCCCGGGCGACGGGTCCGACTGCCACTGCAGCGTGGCCGACGCCACCAGGCGCGAGAGCGGCGCCGCCCTGAACCAGTCGCCCGCCAGGCCCTGTTCCGCAGGCGATTCCACCACCGTGCCGTCCAGACGCAGCCGCCAGACGCCCAGCCCGAGCGCGCGGCAGCGATCGCGGACGACTGACGCGCCGTGACGATCCACCAGCGTGTGCGGCGCCTGGATCACGCGGCCTCCGCCCTCCTCTGACGACTCTGTTCGACGGATCCCGGCGCGGCGCTCGCCGATCCGCCCAGAATCCCGTTCACATGCTCCAGCACCTGGCGCGGACTGAACGGCTTGCTCAGCACAAGCCGGATGTTCGTGCGCGCCAGATCGTTCTCGGACAGCGCGTGCCCCCGCGCCGTCAGCATGATCGCCGGGACCCCCGCCGTCGCCGAGCCGCTCTTCAGGCGCTCGCACAGCTCCAGCCCGGTCAGGTACGGCATCTGCAGGTCCGTGATCACCAGCGAGGGGGGATGCTCCCGCGCCACCGCGAGGGCTTCCTCTCCGTCCGCCGCGGTGTCGACCTCGAAGCCCGCGTTGCGGAGCTTGTGCGCGAGCACGCCCGTGATGTGCGACTCGTCGTCCACGACCAGGATGCGCCGAGGCGTCTCGCTCACCGCTCACCTCCCTGGAACTCGTAGGGCACGCTGAACCAGAACCGGCTGCCCATCCCCACCTGGCTCGACACCCCGACCCGTCCGTGGTGCACCGTCTCGACGATGTGCTTCACCAGGTTCAGCCCCAGCCCCGTTCCCTTCGCCAGACGCTTGTAGTTCTCCACGCGGAAGAACTTCTCGAACAGGCGCCCCAGCGCGTCCGGAGGGATCCCGAGCCCCGTGTCGCTCACCGACACCAGGACCGAGCGCGTGGCGTCGTCGTTCTCCACGCCGACCGTCACCCGCCCGCCCTCGGGCGTGTACTTCACCGCGTTGCTCACCAGGTTCATCACGACCTGGTACATCATGTCCCGGTCCGCCTCGGCGCTGTAGATCAGAGGCCCCGCCTTCGTCAGCAGCTTGATCTGCTTCGCGTCGGCCTGCGCCCGCATCGTCTCGATGACCTCGCCCGCGACCTTCGCGAAGTCCACTTCGCTCTTCTCCACCGAGACGATCCCCGCCTCGATGCGGCTGATGTTCAGCATGTTGTCGATCATCCGGCTCACCCGGTCGGCCTCGCCCTTGATGATGTGGTAGAACTCCTGCCGGCTCTTCTCGTCCGGCGCCTCCGCGTCGATCAGCATCTCGATGTACGCGTTGATCGACGACAGCGGGGTCCGCAGCTCGTGCGACGCCTGCGAGACGAAGTCCGACTTCATCTCGCTGATCTCCTTCTCCCGCGTCACATCCCGCAGGATCGTCACCACCCCGCCCAGGTTCTGGCGCCGGTCGGGCAGCGACGCCACGGTCACATCGAACGCCGCGCGCGAGGTCGTCCCGTCCGGGCCGGGGGCGTCCATCGCGTGCTCGATGTGCCTCTCCTTGGACGCGACGCCCGACTGCTGCACATCCTTGATGGCGCGCCGGATTGTCTCGTCCCGCACCAGTTCGTCGATCGGTCGGTGCGGCGCATCGTCGAGATCGAACCCCAGCAGGCGCGCCGCGGGGCCGTTCGCCAGCGTGACCTCGTTGAACGGGTCCGTCACCAGCACGGCGTCCCGCAGACTGTGCAGGATCGCCTCGCAGTACTCCCGCTCACCCTCGGTCACATTCAGCCGGATCTCCGCCTCCCGCGCCCGGGCGCCCTGCGCGTCGCAGCGCGCCGACCACGCCGCCACCGCGGTGTTCACCGCCTCCGCCAACGGGCTCAACCACACCGGCGCGCGCACGGGCGAGGCCGACCCCTCCCGCGCCGCCTCCTCGACCGCCACCCGCATGCGGCGCACGGCCCGTGACATCCGCCACGCCGCGAGCATCGCCGTCACCGTCAGCGTGAGGAACACCGCCACGCCCCCGACGACAGGTGCAGCCCACGCCGGCGCGCCCGCGGGCGTCGCCGACACCGCCAGGACGCACGCGCCCTGACACACACCCGCGAGTGCCGCGAGCGCCACCAGCGAGGCCAGCATCAGCACCGGACGACGGAACACCACAACCCTCCTCCTCTTACTCCGGCTCGACCGCTTCCGCCACGGCCGACGCCGGCGCCACGCCGGCGAGCAGCGCCCGGGCCTGCGCATTCGATGGATCGCGCTTCAGCGCGATCCGGAACGCCCGCGCGGCCTCCGCGCCCCGCCCCAGGTCCTGCAGGATCACTCCCTGGAGCAGCGCCGGCCCCGCGGAGGTCTTGTCCACCGCAATCGCCCGCGACAGCGTGGCGACCGCCTTGTCCGGCTCCCCCCGCCCGCGCTGCCACAGCGCCAGGAACAGGTACCCCTCCGGCTGCCCCGGCGCCGCCGACATCAGCCGCTGCGCGCACTCCCGCAGCCGCGACTGGTCGTTCAGCATCAGCGACACATTCCCGAGTTCGATCCACGACGCCGTGTCGCTCCCGCCCGATTCGTCCCTCACCAGCCCGAGCAGGATCGCCCGCGCCTCGACCGGCTTGTCCAGCTCGATCAGGCACCGCGCCCGCAGGTGCACCAGGTCGCGACGGTCCTTGCCCTCCGGCTGATCCAGGATCCACCGCAGGCCCGTCTCCGCGTCCGCGAACCGCCCCGCCGACATCTGCGCCCGGGCCAGGTCCTCGCGCAGCGCCGCGTCCCCCGGCCCCAGCAGGGTCGCCTCGTTGAACAGCACCACCGCCCGGGCGGTGTCGCCCCGCAAGAGCGCGATGTGGCCCAGCGTCTGGCGGATGCCCGCGTTGTGCTGGAACGACGCGCTGCTGTCGGTCAGCATCGCTTCCGCCTCGGCCAGCTTGCCCTGCTCGACCAGCATCTCCGCCGCCGCGAGAGGGAACTGCGGGTCGGTGGGATCGTTCTTCTGGGCCTTCATGTAGGCCTCGAACGCCTGCTCCGGCCTGCTGATCCGTTCGTACACAATCCCGGCGTAGTAGAACGCCTCGGCGTCCTCCGGCTTGAGCTCCCCCGCCCGCTCCAGCGACTGCAGCGCGGGCTCCAGCCGCGACAGTTCAAGCAGGATCCGCCCACGGAGCACATGGCTCTTGGCCACCGTGTCGTCCATCGTCAGCGATCGGTCGATGCTCCGCAGCGCCTTCTCCAGGTCGCCGGAGAGGAACTGCTGGCGGGCCATGTCCCACTCGGTGGCCGCCTTCATCTGCGACACGCGCAGCTCGGCGTTCTCTTTGAACTCGCCGGTGTACTTGCCGTGGCCCTGGCAGCCGCCCAGCAGCGCGGCCCCCGCCAGCAGAGCAAGTGTGGACAGTGCGATCGTCCTCATCGTGTTCGGCTCCCGGTTCTGTGGTTGGAAAGCCGCGCCGAGGCGAGAAGCCGCGGCGCGGGGAGGTGTCTGCTGACAATCAGGGGTGGTCCGGGCTGTCAATGGTCTCAGCGTCGGGATCAGCCCCGGTCAGGTTCGTTGTCGGCGCGGGCCGGAACGGGTCCGCGTTCTGCTGCTTCAGGTAGGCCGACTCCAGCTGCATCCAGGTCACCGCCGTCCAGAACATCCCGAAGGGCATGTTCGGGACCGACTGCGTGAACGACCAGGGATCGGAGACCGCCGCCAGGAAGTCGGGGTCCGCGAACGCGGCGTTGAACTCCGCGCCGGTCTGCGCGTCGAGCTGCCGCGCCATGTCGGGCGAGACGATCCACTCGTCCCCCGCCGCGCCGGCGCGGGGCTGCGCGTCGGTGTCGGTGCTGGAGTTGGTGTCGGGGTTGGCGTCAAAGATGTCGGCGCCGGCGTTGAAGGGCTCGAGGAACGGGTCCACGGGCTCAGCGAAGGCCGGATCGAACGACTCGTCCGTCATTTCAGCGCCATCAGCCAGGTTCGTCGCCGCCGGTCGGGCGAACTGGCCCGCCGAGTCAGCCGGGGCAGCCGCCCTGGCTGCGTCGGACCCGATGTCGCCCGGGACCTCGGTGCTCACGAGCTCCGGGGACTCGGCGCCCTCGCTCGGCGCCGCGGCGTCGGTCTCCTGGAAGGACGACTCGGGCCGCCCCGGCGTCCCGAGCAACTCGAGCTCGACGGGCAGCTGCGAGACCCGCTTGGCCGCCTCGCCGTTGACGATCCGCTCCAGCGCGTTGCGATGGGGCCACGACTGCGTGTCCTGCATGAGCGACTCGTGCTGGCGGATCGCATCGGGCTGGGAGGGCGAGAGCTCCAGCGACCGACGCAGCGCCCAGCGGGCCTCGTCGTTCTTGCCCTCGGCCATCAGGCGCTCCGCCTTCATGTTCAGCTGCGCCGTCTGCTTCTCGCGGCTCCAGGGCAGCAGGCCAGTCCGCGAGCCCGTCCGCACATTCTCCTGGTACGCCAGCGCCCGGTCGCCCTGCTCGATCATCACCTGGTCGCTCATGATCGTCGGCTTGATCATGAAGATGATCTCCTGGCGGTCGGTCTCGTCGTCGTGCCCGCGGAACGCGGTGCCCACGATCGGGATGTCCCCCAGGATCGGCACCTGCCGGCGCGTGAGGTTCGTGGTCTCCTTGAACAACCCGCCCAGCACCACGGTCGAGCCGTCGGGCACGATCACATTGGTCGTCAGTTCCTGCGTGATCTCGTCGGGGATCGTCACCGCTGCGCCGGTGGCGTCCGAGGCCTCGCGGATCACGCCCTCCGACACGCGGGGCTTCAGTTCGAGGCGGATCATCCCGTCCTTGGACACGAACGGACGGAACGCCAGCTGCGTGCCGGTGTCGAGGAACTCGACGGTCTGCGTCGTGGCCGTCTCCGTGCTCGTGGTGTTCAGGTAGCCCACCTTGCGCCCGACCAGCACCCGCGCCGGCTGGCGGTTCAGCGCCAGCACCTTCGGGTTGGAAAGGATCGTGACATCCGACACCTCGTCCAGGGCCCGGATGAAGATCGCGATATCGTCGTGCAGGATCGACAGCTTCAGCGTGCCCGGCCCGTCGGTGTTGCCCGGGGTGGTGACGATGCCGCTGCCCCGGTTGTCCGGGGGCGCCACCTCACCGCTGTTCAGGTTGCTCGCCACGCTGAGGGGCCCGCCGAACCCGAAGAAGTCCGTGAAGTCGACCCCGTCAAGGAACGCGAAGTCGACGCCGAAGGCGTTCGCCTCGTTCAGACTGGTCTGGAGGATGGTCGCCTCGACCAGCACCTGGGTCGGGCGGGTGTCGATCTGGTCGAGCAGCGCCTCGATCTCGGAGACATGCTCGGGGTAGTCGTAGATCACGAGCGTCGCCGCCAGCGCGAACTCCTCGTCACCGGTCGGCGTGTCCGTCGGGATCGAGAACTTGCCCACATCGCCGTTGGTCTTGATCGTGCCCCGCTCCGACAGCAGCGGCGCCACGAACTCCGCCGCGTCGTTCGCGTTCAGATAGTTCAGCTGGATGACCTTCGAGACGATCTGGCGCTCCGCCTGCTGGATCTTCGTCAGCTCCTCCAGCGTGTGGACATAGATGAACGGCCCCTTCTCCAGGTAGCCGTACCCGTTCACGCTCAGGATGGCGTCCAGCGCCTCGTAGAAGGTCACCCCGTACAGGTTCGCCGTCACCCGCGCGTTCACATCGCGGCTCGCCACGATGTTCCGCTGCGTCTGCAGCGAGAGCATCTGCAGCACATTCGCCAGGTCCTCGTCCTGCACGAACAGATCGACGGTCAGGTACTCCGTCACCCGCACGCCGTCCGCGCCGGTCTGCTGGGCGGCGTGAACATTCACGCCCGACGCGCCGGGATTGGCCGCGCTCGGCGCGCCGGGAGCATCGCCCTCCGGCGTCGCCTCCGCACTCTCGTAGGGATCGACCGCGTCCGGGAACTCCTGTGCGGACGCCTCGGGGGCCGCGTTGGACGCCGGCGCCGGGGTCGTCGCCGGCGGGGCCTTGGTCCCGCCACCACCAGCGGGCGGGGCCGCCTGCGCGAACGCCACCGAGCCGGCGCTGCCCGCAACCAGTGCGAGTGCCAGAGCCGCGCTCATCCCCGACAGATTCCCGTGTGTGCGACGAGACAATGCCATGAGACTCCTCCTCCTGCTGCCGGTCCGGACTGCCATCCGTCCACGGTTCGGGCCCCGACGCGTCAGCGATCGGGCTTCACGAGCGTGATTCGAACCCGCACCGAATCCATCTCCAGCACAACGCTGTCCGAGAACACCTCGGCCAGCACGAACCCGTCGATCGACTCGCCCAGCCGCACCACGGCCCGTTGGCGGTCGCCCTTCACCTCGAACACCGCGATCGGGCGCTGACCCACGATCACGCTCCGCAAGCGCAGCCGGTCCGCCGCCGATCGCACCCGGGACTCCGTCCGGGCTCGGTCCTCATCGACCGACGGGGCGGGCGATTCGATCGCCGTCACCCGCGATTCCTGCGCCACCGACTTCGGGTCTTCCACCTGTGCGGGCGGGGGGAAATGCGCCCCGTCGAGCGCGAACAGATCCCGATCAACCCGAGCCGCCCGCGCGACCCGCACAATCGAACTCCCGCGTGGGGCGTCGACCTGCGCCACCGTCCGCGAGAACGCGTCCTGCCCCGCTGCCGCCACCGCTTCCGCCTCGGTCGCGCCCACCGGCAGCGCCGCTTCCGACGCAGACGGCCCGACCGAGACCAGCGACTTCACCAGCGCCCCCGCCAGCACCAGCAGAAGAAGGCCGAGGACCCCGGCCTTCCGCCGCTCCGCCATCAGCAGCACCCGCATCTCGGCCAGCCGGCGCTTCACGGCTCCCCCTTCTGCACTGCGGCCTCCGCCAGCGCCGGGTAAAAGAACGCGGTCACAGCGATCTCCGCACGGATGACGCCGCTGCGGTCCACGGTCCCGCGCCCTCCCGGGGGGTTGCTCCTCGACAGTTTCAGCCGCTCGATCCGGACCAGCCGCGGGAACGCTTCGATGTCCGCGATCGTGTCGTAGACCTTTCCAAACGGCGCCTGCACCGTGATGCTCACCGGCAGACCCGACGCCCCCTCCATCCGCTTGGCATCCCGCGTCAGGATGTCCCGCCGATCGATCCCGTGTCGCGTCAGGGTGTCGCTCAGTGCGCTGACCAGCCCCGCGATGTCCGCATCCCGCGGGATCGGCGTCATCCGCCCCTCGCCGAACGACCGCAGCTGCGCCAGATCGTCCGACAGCCGCGCCACAACCTCCGGCCCACCGGTCGGGCGCACCAGTTCCGCCCCCAGCCGCGCCACCTCGTCATCCAGCCACGCCCTCCTGGACAGGCGCGGCACGATCCCCACGCCCACCGCCAGCGCGCCCATGACCACCAGCCCCCCCAGCAGCGCCGCATCAGTACGCCGGATCACCGCTCCACCTCCGCCCCGGCCGTCCGCTGGGGCGCTGCGTCCACAAACTGGTACTTCGACAGCAGGTCCACCTCGCACACCACGCGGAACTCCCTTGCCTCCACCCCGTCCACGCTCGTCGAGCGCGTGTACTCCATGCGCACCGCCGAGAACACCCTGTTCACCTCCAGCGCCGAGGCCAGCGCCGCCACCTCCCGGTCCGAAGGCGAGATCCCCTCGACCTCAATCACAAGCACCGACCGCGCCGGCGCCGCGGGCAGGCCCCGCAGCGCGCGCGCCTGCTCCTCCCGGGGAGTGACCAGGAGATTGCTCACCGAGACCGACCGCGGCAGCGCCGCCGACAGCGCATCGATGGCCTCGCTCACGCGGATCGGCCACGCCAGCCGGTTGTAGCGGGTGATGTTCTGCTCCGCCGCCGCGATCTCCCGCAGCAGGCGCTGCACCTCTTCATCCCGTTCCCAGCGCCGGCGCGCCTCCTCCGCCAGCGACGCCCGCTGCCGCGCACGCTCCCCCAGCCCAGCGCCGGAGACGACCACGCCCCCCGCCAGCATCGTCACCACCGCCCCGTAGGCGATGATCCACCGACGCACCCGCGCACGCCTCCCCAGCGTCTCGCGGCACGCGCTCGGCAGCAGGTCGATCGGACGGCTCATGCCGCCTCCTTCCCGCCGGGCGCGCCCTGACCGGGCGTGCCCTCCGCCGACCGGCGCGCCTCCCCAGGACGACGACCCACCCGCTTGTTGTCCGCCTGCTCCCACTCCCGCAGTCCGAGCCCCGCCGCGACCGCAAGGTCCGCGTCCCGAGCCCCCGACGCCTCATCCCCAGGCAGCACCCCATGCAACGGGCGCCCAAGGTTTGTCGTCACGCGAAGTTCGTCCGCCACCAGCTCCGTCAGCCGCGGCTCGCGCGACTCCCCTCCCACCAGCAGGCACTCCTCCGGCCGCGCCCCGCGGAAGGTCACGCCGTAGTACCGCAGGCACAGCGCCACCTCCCGCGCCAGCTCCCCCAGCAACGGGCGCACCGCCTCGAACACCGCCCGATCCACCTTTCGGTCGATCGTCGACGCGCTCCCCTCCGTCATGCGCTGCCGACGCAGGTCCGCCACCGCCGAGGCGTCCAGCCCCAACCGCTGCCCGACCGCTTCGTTCAGCACCGCCCCGCCCATCTCCAGCGGCTTGAAGAACCCCACCGACCGCCCGCGAGTGATGATCACCCCCGTCGAGCGCCACCCGATGTCGATCAGCACCCGCACCAGCGACTGGTCCTCCGCGCGGCGCAGCGTCCGGCCGAAGACCCGGGCGCACGCCTGGAACCCCGGCTCCACCGCCTCCGCGCGCAGCCCGCACCGCGCCAGCTCCATGACCAGCATCTCAACCGGCCCGCGCGGGCAGCCGACGATCAGCACCTCCTCGCGCAGCTCATCCCCCTGGCGGACTTCTCCCGCCCGGAGCCATCCCACCTCGAGCGCTTCGTGCTCCGAGAACCCAAGCCGCGCCCCGGCGTCCAGCCGCACCGCCCTGTCCGTCTCCTCGTCCGTCATCCGCGGGTGCCGGACCGACCGCACCCGCAGCAGCCGGTCGTCCAGCGAGACCACGCACCGGCGCCCGACGAACCGTCCGCCCTCGATGCGCCGGCGCACCGCCGCCACCAGCCGGACGATGCCTTCCGGGCTCGAGAGGTCCGTCGGCGTCGTCGGCGACGCGATCCGCGCGAAGTCCACCGCCGCGAAGCCCCCCTTCACCGGGCGCAACTGCACCATCTTGACGCCCGATGCGCCGAAGTCGATGCCGATCGGCATGGCGCTGCTCTGAAGGTGCATCGCGGTCGGCCTCACTCCTGGGCACAACGGGAAAGGCCCGCGCCTGGATCAACTCACG
>DOJA01000219.1 GCA_003511945.1 Phycisphaerales bacterium
AGCTCAACTGGATAGAGCACCTGACTACGGATCAGGAGGTTAGGGGTTCGACTCCCTTCGCCCGTGTTTGATGGCCGAGGGCTCTCGGCCCACGCTGGTCGTCTCTCGCGGAATGAGTTCCCCGCACGGCTGGGATGTAGTGCGTTGATCTGTGCTTCGTCGGTGGGACCAAGGGCACAACGGACGAAGCAGAAGAGCCGCAACCCACGAGGTTCCACACCCCAATTCGACACCTTGCGTGTTCGGACGGGGCTGAGACCGCCCGCCAAAGGGCGCGGCTCACGAAACTGCCGGGCACGCTCAGAGAGTCATGACCCAGAGTATCTGTACGAAGTTGAGCGATCCTCCACGCGCTCGTGAACCCTCTATCCAGGATACAATCTCCAAGTCCAACCTTCAAGGAGGCACTCCATGGACGAGCGCTTCAACCAACGATTCAACAACGCGCGTAGGAGTGTAGTATTGCTCACTTGGGTCATGCTTGCCCTGGTGGCTCACGCGGAGCCGGGTGATATTCCTCGCTATTACTTCTGGGTCAAGGATGTGCGACACGAATTGCAACTCGATACTTCGGTCGTTCTCTTCATCCGAGAGGCCGATGTGATAGCCATGCGCGGCGCAGACGACCCCGCCGCTGTGTGGAGCGAGTTGAAGAAGAACCACCCTGAGCCTCCGCAGCGGCTCGCGAAGCTGACTTCGAATCTGAAGGCAGACGATCCAAGTCGGATGTGGATCGCGTCGCTCAGCCGCGAGCACGGCCCAAACGACATGGAGCAGCTCGTCGCCGATCTGGCGGCGGATGATTCTGTGGCGTTCGCGGCGCCGATTTTCAAGACCGATCTTGGCCCAACGCTGATGATGCCACACATCGTCGCGAGATACCAAGCCGGACTGAGTCACGACCAAGTAAAAGATGCCATTAGCAGGACCGTGGCCGGGGCGATGATCGACTGGGAGCACCTGGGCATGCCCCGAGTTGTCAAGATCCAGTCTGCGACCAAGAACGGCTTTGAGCTATTGCATGTGACAAATCTCTTGCATGGATTACCTGAGTTCGAGTTTGCAGAACCAAGTTGGATCGTTTCGGGAAAGTCCATGGGAATCGTGATCCCGAATGACCCTGGATTCGGACTCCAATGGGGCCTCCACAACACTGGCCAAAGTGGCGGGTTCAACGATGTGGACATCAACGGTCCCGAGGCGTGGGATCTCCCAGTGACATCGCGTGGCGTCACGGTTCTCGTCCTCGACGATGGAGTGCAGAGGAACCACCCGGATCTGAACTACGACATCCGGTTCGGACGCAATTTCACCGTCGATCCACCGGCTGATGGAGGCGGACCGGTCACGCCGAACGACAGGCACGGAACGGCGGTCGCAGGCGTCATCGCCGCACGGAGCAACAACATGCTCGGTGTTGCCGGGACTGCACCAGGAAGTTTCGTTGCTTCTGCAAAGTGCTACGAGCCGGATGCTGCTGGAGGCTTTGCCGTCGACGCGGCGGCCATAGCCCAGGGTATACTGTATTCCATCGCGGTTGGCGCCCAGGTCACCAACTCCAGTTTCGTCCTCGGAAGCGAGTCGAATATCATCTCCGCAGCATATGAAGATACCTGGCAACAGGGGGTCATTCACTTCGCGGCCTCGGGCAACGACGACGCGTTCTTTGTGCGATACCCGGCCTCGCACCCCTTCGTCATTGCCGTGGGGGCCATAGACCGAACCGGCCTGCGAGCGGATTTCAGCAACCGTGGGTTCGACCTTGAACTCGTCGCGCCCGGGGTCGACATTCTCACGACAGATCGCACCGGATCGGCCGGGTACAACAGCGGTCCGAACCCCGACTATGCCTTCACTGATGGGTTCGGTGTCGATGGCACTTCTTACGCCTCGCCCTGCGCCGCTGGGGTCGCTGCCCTTCTACTCCGCAGGAATCCGCGGCTGACCCCTGCGGAGGTCCGTCAGCGGCTGCGCGAAACGGCATTAGATATCAGCCCGCAGGTCTACGGCGTAGGGTTCGACGAGAGTACCGACTGGGGGCTCGTACGAGCAGCGGCAGCTCTGTCCGCGACTCCAGGTCCGCGAATAGGCGATGCGGACGGGAACGGCGCTGTGAACTTCGATGACATCACTGCGGTGCTGGCCCACTGGGACACCGATTCTCTTGACGGCGACGCCAACTACGACGGGCGTGTCGATTTTGACGATGTGACCGCAGTGCTCGCCAACTGGGATCAGTAGCCGTCCGGTGCGTCGAAGACTTCGCGGGATTCTCGGGGGCCGGTGGCCGAGCATCGGTCACCGGCGACAGAGCCAAAGAACAACAATCTGGTTCCCGCAGGATGCGGGGGGGGTGCTCAATGCCGTGGCTGCGAGTCGTCGAAGCGTTCAAGTCGCCCCCGGGGAGCAGGGTGACGATCAAGGGCTGGGTCCGGACCCGCCGGGACTCCAAGGCGGGGATGTCCTTCGTGGCGGTAGGTGACGGGTCGTGCTTCGAGCCCATCCAGTTGGTCGTGCCGTCGTCGCTGGCGAATTATGAGAGCGAGGTCCTCCGGCTCACGACGGGTTGCTCGGTGGAGGCCGAGGGCGAGCTCGTCGCCAGCCAGGGCAAAGGGCAGGCGGTCGAGGTCCAGGCCACCTCGCTGAAGGTCGTCGGCTGGGTGGACGACCCCGACACCTACCCCGTCAGCGCCAAGCGCCACACCTTCGAGTACCTGCGGGATGTCGCCCACCTGCGGGTGCGCACGAACACCTTCGGTGCCGTCGCGCGGCTGCGCCACACGCTGGCGATGGGCATCCACCGCTTCTTCGACGAGCGCGGCTACTTCTGGGTCCACACGCCCATCGTCACCGCCAGCGACTGCGAGGGCGCCGGGGAGATGTTCCGTGTCAGCACGCTGGACGCCCTGAACCCGGCGCGGACGCCCGAGGGCCGGGTCGATTGGGCGCAGGACTTCTTCGCCAAGGAAGCGTACCTGACGGTGTCGGGGCAGCTGAATGTCGAGACCTACGCGTGCGCGCTGAGCCGCGTCTACACCTTCGGGCCGACCTTCAGGGCGGAGAACAGCAACACGAGCCGCCACCTTGCGGAGTTCTGGATGGTCGAGCCGGAGATGGCCTTCGCCGACATCCACACGAACATGGATGTGGCGGAGTCGTTCATCAAGTCGCTCTTCAGGTGCGCGCTGGACGAGCGGGCCGACGACATGGCCTTCTTCAATCAGCACATCGACAAGACGGTGATCGACACGCTGACGAAGACCATCGAGTCCCCCTTCGAGCGGATCACCTACACCGAGGCGGTGAACATCCTGAAGAAGCAGATCGCCTCGGGGAAGAAGTTCGAGTACCCCGTCGAGTGGGGCGCGAACCTGCAGGCCGAGCACGAGCGCTGCCTCACGGAGGAGGTCTTCAAGCGCCCCGTCATCGTGCGCGACTACCCCAAGCAGATCAAGGCGTTCTACATGCGCCTCAACAACGACGGTCGCACCGTGGCGGCGATGGATGTCCTGGTCCCGGGCATCGGCGAGATCATCGGGGGCAGCCAGCGCGAGGAGCGCCTCGATGTCCTGGACGCCCGCCTGGAGGAGACGAAACTCCAGAAGGAGGCCTACTGGTGGTACCGCGACCTGCGCCGCTACGGCACGGTCCCCCACTGCGGCTTCGGGCTGGGCTTCGAGCGCCTCATCCTCGCCTGCAGCGGGATGCAGAACATCCGCGATGTCATCCCCTTCCCGCGCACGCCCGGGAACGCGAAGTTCTGAGCGGAACATGCCTACAATCTGGCATGAGCAGGGCTTCAGGTTCTCCTTCTACTCGTCGGACGGCGACGAGCCGGCGCACATCCATGTCACAAAGGACGACAAGCGCGCAAAGTGGTGGCTCGTCCCGGTCCGCGAAGCGCGGAGCGTCGGGTTCTCTGCGCGGGAGCGTCGGGCCATCGGACGGATCGTCGTCGAAAGGCGGGCGTTCTTCCTCGCGGCGTGGGACGATTTCTTCACGGGTTGATCACCCAGAGGTCATCGCCACCGAAGCAGTGGTTCGCGGCACGGCGCTGCGCCTCACGCTCGAGGACGGACGACGGATCGAAGTCCCGCTGTCGTTCTTTCCAACCCTGAAGGCGGCATCGCTCCGGGACCGGCGTGCGGTCCGGCTGTTCGGCGGCGGGACCGCCCTCGCGTGGGACGGACTGGGGCTCGAACTCTCCGTGGAAGGCGTCGTGGCCGGGCGGCGCGAGCATGTTCCGCCCCCCGGGTTCTGGGAGCGGCTGAACGCCGCGCGGCCCAAGCCGTCAAAGGGTCGGAGGAACTCTTCATGAGGCGTGATTCGCCGCGGCGCTTCCTCGTCGTCCTGCTCGCCATCGTCACGCCGGCCTCGTTGCCCGGCTGCGTCGTCTGGGAGATCCGCGACGAGCTCCAGGCCACGAATGCTCGGCTGGAAGAACTCAAGGCCCTGCGCTCGTCGATCACCGAGCTCCAGGACAAGGCGCTGCACGAGCTGTCCAGCGCCAACGCGCTGCTCACCGAGGTCAACACCAAGCTCGCGCGGGTGTCGCAGCAGCTCGACGCCGTCGACGCAGACCTCGCCCGGACCGACCGCCGTCTGGAGACGCTCGCCTCGGTGGACAAGTCCCTCGTCTCGCTCGATCAGCAGCTGCTGTCGGTGAAGGGGATCGTGGAGTCGCTGGGCGGGATGATGTCGATCTTCGGCTCATCCAAGCCCGCGGAGCCCGAGCCGGAGCCCGCAGTGACGGGCTCAGATGAGCCCCAGGGCGAGGGCGGGGGCGAGCAGCAGGAGGCAGAAGCCGATGAACCGCCGCAGCCCCGCCAGGGTGACGCGCCGGACCAGCCGGCTCCCAAGCACTGACCCCGCCAGCGCGCACAGGCACGCCCCGATGACCGCGCCCACGGCGCCGCGCTCGCGCAGGAGCGCCCAGTCGCGCGCGAAGAAGGACACGCCGTAGACCGCCAGACGGGAGAGGTCAACGACCACCGCGGAGGCCACGCCGGTCGCGATGAACCGCTCCTTGGTCAGCCCGGCCCGCACGAGGAACGCGGTGCGCAGGGCGCCCTGGTGCCCCGAGAGCCCGCCGAACAGGCCGGAGACGATGCCCCCCAGCGGGATCCACTGCCGGGGAAAGGCGAGCGTGTCGTAGCGGGGAGAGAGCTCGATCGCCGCGAAGAGCGCGATCACAACGCCGACGACCAGCCCGACCGGGGAGACGCGCCGCGTCGCGCCCAGGAACTCGTACTGGAAGAGCGCGGGCCACGCCGTCATCACAGCCAGAACCCCCGCGCCGACCAGGGCCGCCCCGGCGGCGGGGAGCGCGAACCGCAGCAGCACGCCCCGGTCGACATCCCTGAAGACCAGGGCCAGCTTGAAGAGGTTGTTCGCGAGGTGGACGACCGCGGTCGCCGCCACCGCCGCCTCGACGGGCAGCACGAGCGCGAACGCCGGCAGAAGAAGCGTCCCCAGCCCGAACCCGGTGAAGAAGGTCAGCGCCGCGGCACCGAGCGCGACGAGACAGGTCAGCACGATCATTGTTCGTCACTCTATCTAGAGTCACGGGATGATCGAGCGGCTGTCGAGCGTGACCCGGGCCACCACCCTGATCCTGGACCGTCGCTCCGGCGCGCGCCGGAGCGCCCGGGTGGCGATCAAGGCGGAGCGCACTCCATCCGGAGGGGGGCTCGTGGTCACCGAGCGCTGGACGCGCGTCAGACCCGCCCTTCCCCCGTCGATCGGCGCGTCGTGGACCGTCACCCGCTGGTCACTGATCGAAGGGGGATGCCTGCGGGTGGAGCACCTCCGCCAGGGGGACGCGCACCCGGTCGCGCTGGTCTGTCTGGCGTGGTCGAGCGACGCCCGCGCCTGGATGACCGTCACCCCGCATCGCTGCGGGCGCGACGACTACGCCGCCCGTCTTTCTGCCGACCGCACCGGATCTTTGCGCCTCGTTTGGAGCGTGTCCGGGCCTGAGAAGGACCTGCTCATCCTCACGCGGTACCGAGCGGGGCAGGGGTAGACTGGCCCCTCGATGCCCCGGGCGGGAATCCTGGGAGCACCCACCGGGGTTGGTGCGTATGGAACCGTCCCGCGAACCTCCACTCGGGGGGGGGATCGCTTTCGGGGGCGGTTGTCCGGGGGGCGGTCG
>DOJA01000168.1:0-7802 GCA_003511945.1 Phycisphaerales bacterium
AGCGAGAACACCCACCACACTCCCCAGAAACGAAGGACCCGTCCCCGGCGCGCGACCACGGTCGTCCCCTCGCGCAGCAACGGGGCGAGCTCCTCCTTGGCCCCAGCGTTCGCGGGGGGCGTCCCGCCCGCGCCCTCTGGAGGAACGGTCCGGCGCTGGGGCTCGTCGCGCTGCATCGCCTTCAGCAGGTCGTCCACTTCTGGATCGAGGCCCCGTTCCTTGGGCGACTCGCCCTGGATCGGCGTCGGAGCCGCGGCGCCGCGATTCTGATCGACGGGACCTGCGCCGTCCGCCACCGTGTGGAACAGCGTGGGCAGCAGGTAGTTCCGCCCGCGGTAGACGAGCGCCATCCCGCTCAGCCGCAGCGTCACCGTCTCTTCACGGCTCGCCACCAGGCGCTCCAGCTCCGTCAGGCGCAGCGAGGGCAGCAGCACCATCGGCGGCTCGGCCCGCCCCTCGGCGTCCGCGTCGAACACGAACACCCAGGTCAGGTCGTCCGCCTGCACCACCCGCCCGCGCCGGTTCAGCAGGAACGCCCCCTCGCGCACCAGATCGCCCGGCGAAGGACGCAGCCCCAGAGGATCCCGGTCAACGCCGGGGTCAACCCCGATGCGACGGCGGGGCAGCGGGAGCAGCGCCGGAGGATCGCTCGGCCCCTGCTCGGCGCGGGGGGGCGGCTCCTGCGGCTGCGCCGGGGCGCCGGCTGGCCAGCTCAGCCCGCACGCCAGCCCCAGCGCGAGGAAGACATTCCTTCGGTCCGAAACGCGCCGCATGGGGGCCTCCCTGCTCCGGTCACGCCCGGGGAGGATATCGGTCGATCAGCGGGCCGGGCGCGACACTTCCCGGCTCGACGCCCGCGACCTTTGACGCCCCGCAGCCACCGTGCAAAGATGAGGGTCCGGACGCGGCCGCGTACCCAAGTGGTTCAAGGGGACGGATTGCAAATCCGTTATTCGTGGGTTCGAATCCCACCGCGGCCTTTTCGCACGGCGTTCACCCGGTCTCCCGCCCTCCCGGGTCCACCCCGAACCGGCGCAGCAGCCCGGGCGGCACGCCGATGTCCCCCACCAGCACCTCGCCGCACCACGCCGCCGCACCCGGTTCGGTCATCCCGACCTTCGGCCCTGCGAGCGTCACTGTCCGGTCCGCGCGCACGCAGACACCCCCCAGCGGCTTGCCTGTGTCGGCGTCCAGCCCCGTCGGGATGTCGACCGAGAGCACGAACGCGCCCTGCGACGCCTGAAGGTTGATCCACGCCGCGCACGCCCCGATCGTGCCCCCGAGCGCCCGGTCGAGCCCGGTGCCCAGGAGCGCATCGACCACCAGCGCCCGCGCGGGGTCGTCGATCGCCGCGCCGGGCGACCAGGATTCTATCGAAAGCCCCATCCGGTGCGCGATGTTCAACTGGGTCGCGGCGTCCCCCTGGAACTTGTGCTCATCCGCCGCCAGCAGCCCGCGGAGGGCGATCCCCTGGTTGTGCAGGTGGCGGGCCAGCGCCAGCCCGTCCCCCCCGTTGTTCCCCGGGCCGCAGCAGAGGACGCACTGGCGCAGCCCGCGCGCGCGGATCGATTCCAGCGCCGCCTGACGCAGCGCCACGCTAGCGTTTTCCATCAGGACGACGCCGGGGATGCCCAGGTCCTCGATCGCCGCCTGGTCCAGCGCACGGACCCCCGCCCGAGTGAACCGGACCGTCTCTCCGGGGGTGTGCAGCACGGACGGAATCGTATCGTTAGTGTGAGCCCCGCCGTGCCGTTCCTGCTCGCCTTGCCGTTTCTGGCGCTGTGCGTTCTCTCCGTCGCAGGGGCGGTGTATTACGCCATTGTCTGGCTCCGCGTCCTGCACGCGCGCCGGGTTCTGCCCCGCCTGCGCGCCGCGCTGGACAGCCCGCCCCCGGCGTCGTGGCCCTCCATGTGCATCGTCGTGCCCGCGCACAACGAGGAGGATGTCATCGAGGGGCTCGCCCGCTCGCTCCTCGCGCAGGACTACCCCGCGCTCCGCCTGGTCTTCGCGCTCGACCGCTGCACGGACGACACCGAGCGGCGGCTCCGCGCCGTGCTCGCGGACAACGAGCGCGCCGAGGTTGTGACCATCGATGCCTGCCCCGAGGGCTGGGCCGGCAAGACCCACGCCCTGCACGCGGGGGTCACGCGCTCGCGCGGGGCCGCGGGCGCTGCGCTGCTTCTCTTCGCCGACGCCGACACCCTCTTTGACCCCGCCCTGTGCCGCGCCGCCGTCGGCACGCTGGTGCAGCGGGACCTCGGGCTCCTCTCCCTGCTCGCCGAGCTCTCGTCCGACCTGTGGTTCGAGCGCACCGTCCAGCCCGCCGCGGGGTTCGAACTCATCCGCCAGCACCCGCTGGACATCGTCAACCGCGCCAGCAAGCCCCGCGCCTTCGCCAACGGGCAGTTCATGCTCTTCCGGCGCGAGGTCTACGACCGCCTGGGCGGGCACGCGCTCGTCAAGGGCGAGCTGCTCGAGGACATCGCCTTCGCCCGCCACATGAACCGGCGCAGGAAGCGCGACCCCGCCCGCTGGGGCGTCCTGATGTCCGACGGGCTGCTCGCCTGCCGCATGTACCGTTCGTGGGACGCCTTCCAGCGGGGCTGGAAGCGCATCTACACCGAGGCCGCCTCGCGCAAGCCGCGCCGACTCACCGAGTGGGCGATCCGTCAGTTGGTCACCGGCATCGCCCTGCCCGGGGCGGCCCTCGCGTCCATCGGCGCCGGGGTGGCCATGCTCGCTCTGCCCGATCGCCCCCTGGCCCTCGCCCTTCTCCTCTGCGGCTTTGCATCCCTCCTCACCACCCTTCTCGCTCTCACCCGCGTCTACCGGGACCAGGGGCTCCCGGCGCGGTGCGCGCTGACCTATCCCTTCGGCGCGCTGTGGGTGGCCCGCCTGATGTTCCGTGCCGCACGGGACCTCCGCGGGGGCGTCGCCACCCAGTGGGGCGGGCGCTCGTACACGAGGCCCATCAAGCCGTGAGCCAGCGCACAGGAGAAAACCAAGTCACCGTCTACGGCCGGCGCGCCGTGCTGGAGGCCCTCGCCACAAGCACCGTCACCGTCGAACAGGCCGCGGTTGCGAAGGAGTGCCCCGCCGACTTCCGGGCCGAACTCGGACGCGCCTGCCGCGCCCGGAGCATCGAGCCCCGGACGCTCCCCCTCGCCGAGATCGGCGCCCTCACCGGCGATCCCCGGAACGACCAGGGGGTGGCGGCCCTGGTGCGCCTGAAGGAAGTCACCGAGATCGAGTCGTTCACCGAGTCCCTCACCGGCCCGCGGGCGGCTGCCCCCACGCGGGTTGTCGCGCTCGACAACATCACCAACCCGCAGAATGTGGGCATGGTCATCCGCAGCGCCGCCGCCGCGGGGGTGAGCGCCATGCTGTGGCCCCGCGCGGGGATGCCCTGGGTGAACGGGCTGGTCATCAAGGCCTCCGCAGCCACGGTGTACCGGCTTCCGATCGTCCGCTGCCACACCCTGCCCGAGGGGCTCTTTTCCCTGAAGCGCGCCGGGTTCACTCTCTTCGGCCTGGTCGCGGGCGCGGGCGAATCGCTGTTTGACGCCGCTCCGCCCCACCGCGCCTGCTTCGTGATCGGCGGGGAGGTCAGCGGCATCTCGAACGAAGTGCTGGACCTGCTGGACCGGCGGGTGAGCATCCCGATGGCGCCGGGCGTGGAGTCCCTCAACGCGGCGGTCGCCGCCGCCTTCGTGTGCTACGCGGCGTCGGGGTTGCTCTCGAGTTGAGAGCGGACCGCCAGGTCACCTCTCCACGAACAGCACCGCGCCGTAGTGGGGAGCCAGTTTGTACGACCCGTGGTGGTCGCGGCCGTCGTCTGAGATGTGCCCGTCGATCGCCGCCAGTCTCCAGCCGCGCGCCGGGGGCGCATCCGTCGCGCGCCGCGCCGGCCGCGCCCCGGCGGGCGCAGGAGCGGGCGGGTCGGGCAGCGGCACCACCGCCGGGTCCTTGGACCCGTTGAACGCCACCAGAGCGTGCGACCACGGGTCCCTCCCCGTCACATCCTCCAGCAGGTAGGCGATGACGCCCGGGGGGAGCGCCCGGCTCAGGTCGTCGTCGAGGAACCTCACCGCGCGCTTCACCTCCGCGCCGCTGGTCAGCCGGAACATGGGGTGCGTGCGCCGCAGGCGGATGGCGTCGCGGTAGAACACGAACAGCCGGTGGCGCTCCGCCTTGTCGGCCCAGCGGATGTTGTTGATCTGGTCGCCCAGGTTGTAGGAGTTGTCCTCGCCGTCCTTGCTCCGACCGAACTCCTGCCCGCTGTGGATGAACGGCACGCCCTGGCTGGTGAACAGCATCAGGGCGCCCATCAGGTTCATCTCGATCCGCTGCTGCTCGGTGAACTTGGCCGACGCGGGGGCCGTCATCGCCAGCCGGTCGCTCAGCGTGTGGTTGTCGTGGCACTCGATGTAGTTCACGCACTCGCGCGGGTCGTCGGCGAAGGTCGTCACGCCCGCCAGGATCGCCCCCTTCATCCGCGCCGCCGCCGCGCCCGACGCCAGGAACCCCGGCTCCTTCGGCTTGAACACCTCGCCCCGGGCGCCGTCGCGGAAGTCGTCGTTGAACACGCCCCACCCGAGCCCGCGCTGCTTGCCCTTGGCGTTCACCTCGATGGGCGTCGGGCCGCCCGCCCACGGCTCGCCGTAGAGCAGGATCGTGGGGTCGATCGCGTGCAGGCGCTCGGCGATCAGGCGCATGGTCTGGGCGTCGATGAGCCCCATGAGGTCGAAGCGGAACCCGTCGACGCCGTACTCCCGCACCCACCGTTCGGTCGACGCGAGGAGGAACTCCCGCCCGCGCCGGGACTCCGACCGGAACTCGTTCCCGCACGCCGAGCCGTCCCAGGGCGAGCCGTCGGGCTTGAAGCGGAAGTAGGCCCGCGGCGCCAGGGCCATCATGCCGCGGAGCCGGTCGGGCCACTTCTCCGCTGTGTGGTTGTAGACGACATCCAGCGTCACCCGCAGCCCGGCCTCGTGCAGCGCCGACACGAGGCGCTTGAACTCCGCGATCGGCGCGCCCAGTTCGACCCCCGAGGCGTACCCCGCGTGGGGCGCGTTGAAATCCGTCGGCATGTACCCCCACTCGTACTCCGGGTGGTAGGGCAGCGCGAACGAGTGCACGGGCATCAGCTGCACCACGGTCACGCCCAGTTCGCGGATGTGGTCCAGCCCGGTGGCGTGGGCGGTCCCGTTGAACCGGGCGCCGGTCTGGGCGAGCCCCAGGTACTTCCCTCGCCAGTCGGCGCGCACGCCGCAGGAGGGGTCGCGGGTGAAGTCCCGCAGGTGCAGTTCGTAGATGATGGCCTGGGAAGGGTCCAGCGCCGGGCGCGCCGTCACGGGGGTTTCGTCCCGCCAGACGAAGCCCCGCCCCTCCCGGACGAGGGGCGCCCAGGGGTCCACGAGGTCCGCCAGGGTGCGTCCGTCGCGGTCGAGTTCGTACGAGTACGACCACCCGCGCCAGTCGCCGGCGACCTCGGTGGTCCACAGGAAGCCGTCCTCCTCGGGCTCGCCCTTCTCGAGCGTTTCGATACGGACCTCGCGGGTCCCCGGGTGGACCAGGCGCAGGCGGACCGAGGCCGCGTCGGCGAAGACCTTGAACCGAGTGGACGCCGGGCCAAGGAACAGGCCCGGGGCGTCCGGCTCCGCCTCTTTGGACCCCGAGTACCCGGTTGCCGGCCCCGTGTGGACTGCGCTCGCTGGCGTCATCGGTCGTGCGGCCCCTTCTGTGGACTTCTCGGACGAATACAGCCGTCGTCCCGACCGTTCGCCTTCGCCTGAATCATACGGAATCCGCCTTGATTCCCCGCAGGGGCCCGGGTGTACTTCACGCACGCCCCGGCGCATCAAGCCGGTTCGTCCGCCGGTCCGATGGAGTACCCGTGATCGATCCCTTTGAACTGTCTCCCTGCACTCGGCGCGACACCCTTCTTCGGGGCGCGGGCGCTGTGGCGCTCGTCTCCGGCGTCGGCGCCCTGCTCTCCGGCTGCGCCTCGGGGTCGAGCAAGGGCGCGGGGCTCCCGGGGGTCAACTGGCCCGACGCCCCCATCGCCCGGAAGAACGACCCGGCCCCCCACACCCACCGGAACGGCTGGCAGTCGCCCCAGCCCGCCTCCCCCGACGCGGGCATTCCGTCGGGGGTCATCCCTCGCTCGGATTGGGCCAGGGCTCAGCCCGTCCCATCGCTGATGGACCGCGCCCAGCCCTACTACCGCATCACGATCCACCACGACGGCATGACCGTCTTCACCAGCCCCAACCGGAACGAAACCGCCGCCCGGCTCGAGTCGATCCGGCTGGCCCACCGCGGGCGCAACTTCGGCGACATCGGCTACCACTACCTCATCGATCCCGCCGGACGGGTGTGGGAGGGGCGCCCCCTCTCCTGGCAGGGCGCCCATGTGAAGGCGACCAACGAGGGCAACCTGGGCATCTGCATGCTGGGCAACTACATGCACCAGCGCCCCAACCCGCAGCAGATCGCGGCCCTCGACCGCTTCGTCGCCGAGCAGATGCGCCGCTACCGCGTGCCGGTCTCGCGGGTGTTCACCCACCGTGAACTGGCCCAGACCGAGTGCCCGGGCTCGAACCTGCAGTCCTACTGCGTCCAGACCCGTCGCGCCGGCGTGCTGGCGAGCGCGTGAGCGGAGCGCCGACTTGCTATTCCCCCCCGGGATTCGGGGTCGGCGGCCTCCCGGCATGGTCATCGAGTGCGGCCCGGACGCGCTCGGCGAGCCCGTCGACCTCCTGTCCGCGCTGCCTAGCGGCTCTGAGCCATTCCAGATGCACGGGGAGCGGCTGGCCGACTTTCATCGCCCACTCCACGGCCGTCACGAGGAACTTGCCGTCCGACTGATACCGATGGACCGCGTGCACGACCCGGGAGGCCTCCTTTGCTCGATCCGCGGCGAGGAGCGAGCCATAGACTCGGCTCATCTCATCGAAGAATGACGTGCGCATCATCGCTGTTGCATCCGCCGCGTCGTCGTCGAGGACACGGGCCGTCTGGGAATCGACCATCCTCTGTGTCATGATCCTCATGCCCACATAAGTATCGACATTTCCGATGATCCTCCCGCGGTCCGCCCAGCGCTCTCGCTCTGTCAGCAGCGCCTCGATGTCGGTCGAGCATCGTTCGATTTCAGGCCTCATCGCCGGATCGTTCTTGACTCGATCGAACCATTCGAGCGTTCGATCGTCATCGCCGAGGACGCCGTTCAGAGTCACCCAGTCCGCGCGGTCGTCAGCGCGAGGCTCGCCCTGATTCAAACGGGCCTCGATCGCGTCTCGAACACGAACGAACGCGTGCCTGGCCTCTTCGTTCTGGCCGATCAGTTGTTCGGACCCGCGGGCGACGAAGAAGCCGATGGTGCCGCCGTTGGCCCGCCGGTTCCTGTGCTTGTTCTCCCATAGCCAAACATACTGATCTGTCGCCCGATCGTACGACCCAAGATCCAGAAGATGCTTGGCGAGCTCGAATCGCTTCTCCACATGCTCCGGATCAGCCGCGGCCCTTGCTTCCAGCGCGGTCAAGGTGGTCTTTCCGGCCCGGACCCCGTCGAGCCACTCGATCAGCTCCCCCGGCTGCTGGAGCCCCACGGATCGGTCGAACTCTTCGCCTCCTCGGAAGACGATCACGGTCGGCATCGCGCCAATGCGCAGCTGTTTGGAGAGATCGGGAAGTGCATCGACATCGATCTGGATGGCGACAGCGTGCGCCTTCAGCCACCCGACCACCTTCTCATCAACCCAGGTGGTCTTGTCCATCATCTTGCAGGGGCCGCACCA
>DOJA01000168.1:7878-8341 GCA_003511945.1 Phycisphaerales bacterium
TTGCAGGGGCCGCACCACTCGGCGGTGGCATCGACCAGCAGGAGGCGGTTCTCGCTCGACGCCCGCTGCCGCGCTTCGTCGAATGTGATCTTCTGAAAGATCTCCGGCGCCGCAGCGGCGGATCGCGCGGCGAAGATCATGACGAGACCCAGTACCAAGAGGCGACGAGTCGGATGCATAGCTTGTGCCTCCCTCGGCTCCCGGATGCTTATGTTAGCCGCTTCTCCAGCACCCGGTGCGGGATCACGCCGTACTTCAGCGGGCCTTCGCCATGGTCCTGGTAGCCCAGGCGCAGGTAGAAGTTCGCCGCCGCGACGCGGGCTTCCATCCACAGCAGCCCGATCCCGCGCTTCACGCACTCGGCCTCGAACGAGCGCAGCAGCGCCTGCCCGGCCCCGCAGCCGCGGAACGCTGAATCCACCGCGAAGTACCGCAACTGCGCGCATCGGCCCCGCGCCCCGCC
>DOJA01000218.1:0-158 GCA_003511945.1 Phycisphaerales bacterium
GGGGGGGCGTCGCTGCTCTTCCCGGGCGCGGGGCGGTCCGGGTTCTCGCTGGAGGGCGACGACGACGACGATCAGTGGACGCCCACGCCGCTGAGCGTGGCGATGGAGGAGCCGGAGAAGCGCATCCTGCTCCGCGCGCTGCGGGCCAACAACTGGAA
>DOJA01000218.1:328-9024 GCA_003511945.1 Phycisphaerales bacterium
AAGCGGGGAGCGGGGAGCGGGGAGCGAAGAGGGGGTCAGCGCTGCGCGACGGCCTCGAGGGGGGCATCGTCCGCGAGGTCGGGGGGCACGCCCAGGTATTCCAGCGAGCGACGGACGACGCGCCGGACCACGGGGCCTGCGGTCCACGAGCCGTAGTGCTCGCGCCGGGCGATCGGCCCGGGGCCGGGGTCGTCGATCACGACCAGCACAACGATCCTCGGCGCCTCGGCCGGGGCGGCGGCGATGAAGGACGAGTTGTACTGGTTGAGGAAGTAGCCGCGCCCATCGGGGCGGGCGATGTTGGCGGTGCCGGACTTGCCGAACATGGAGTGGCGGAGGGGCTCCTCGTCCTTGAAGCGGGCGGCGATGCGTGTGTCCATGTTCTCGCCGACCTGGCGCATCGCTTCGCGGGCCTGGAGGACCACCCACTCGGGCAGGACGCGCTCGCGGACCGCGGCCCGCTGCTCGGCGTCGGTCATCGCGCGGAGCGTCAGCACGGGCATCGTGCCCGCCAGTTCGCCCTCTCGCGCGAACGCGGAGAACGCCCGGACCATCTGGAGCGGGGTCACCGCGACCTCGTACCCGCTGGCGACGCTGGTCTGCGTGTACTTGCTCCAGTCGCGGGCGGAGGTGACCAGGCCGCTCGCCTCGCCCGGGAGCCCGAGGTTGGTCGGCGAGCCGAACCCGAAACGGAGGATGTCGGCGCGGGCGTGGTTGAAGGCCAGGCGCTCGACGCCCTGCACCATGCCGATGTTCGAGGAGTGAACCAGCACCTCGCGCCAGGTCATGGAGGGCTTCTTGACGACATCGCGGACCGCGCGCCCGTAGGCGGTGCGGAACTCGCCGTCGTGGGTGTTGAAGACCTCTGAGACCTTGGCGAGCCCGCGCTCGGTGACGACCGACCACATGAAGCACTTGAAGGTGGAGCCGGGCTCGTAGACATCCTCCACGCAGCGGTTCCGCGCCAGCGCGGGGTGGATGCTGCGCCCGAGGTCGGGGCGGATGGTGCGGTAGCGGATGGCGTGGTCGATCTCGGCGCGGGCGCCGCGTCTGGGAGGGTCCGAGAGGCCGGGGACCGTGCGGACGATGTCGACCATCGCGAGCACCTCGCCGGTGCGCGGGTCGATCATCACGAGGCGCCCGCCGGCGGCGTCGGCGTCCTCGACGCCCGCGCGGACCTCGTCCTCCGCGATCTGCTGGAGCGCCAGGTCGAACGACAGCGACACGCTCTGCCCGCGCTCCGGGGCCTTGTAGCCCGAGGCCTCGACCCACATCGCGCGCCCGCGGGCGTCGCGGACATAGTCGAGGTGCCCCGGCACAGGGCGGACCTCCTCGTCGAACTTCCGTTCGGCCCCCAGCAGCCCGGTGTGGTCCACGCCGACCTTGCCGACGATCGACGCGATGGAGTCGCCCCCGGTCAGTTCGCGCACCGGGCGGACCTCCAGGTAGACCCCGGGCAGGTCGATCCGGCGCGCCAGCTCCACCTGCTCATCGTTCAAGACCGGGCCGACGGAGACATAGCGGAGAGGGTCGAGCCCCTCCGCCTCCCGGTCGCGGCTCCGCTGCACGCGGTCCAGGATGCGCTGGGCGACGGCGTCCACCTCCCAGCCGGTCGCCTCGGCGATGGGCGCGAGCGTGTCGCCGAAGGGTTCCTTGAGTTCCTTGGGGTCCACAAACAGACGGTGGCCCACGCGCGAGGCGGCCAGCACCCGCCCGCGCCGATCAAGCAGGTCGCCCCGCGGCGCCAGCTGGCCCCGGCGACTGATGCGGTCCTGGATATGGGCCGAGAGGCGCTCGCCCGGACGGAGTTGGAGCTGGGCCACCCGCGCCAGCACGCCCCCCAGCGCCAGCGTGACGCCGACCGCCACGCACCACAGCACGACCGCCTGGCGCTCCGGCGGTGAAACGCGGCTCACAGCGCGCCCTCCGCACCCGCCGGGAGCGAGGTGAGCCCGCCGACTTCCGCCGATGAGCGCGGGCCGGGCGAGACCTCCAGCGGGATCGGCTGGAGCGGGCCAACCTCCTTCGCCATCTCGCGGAGAGAGTCGGGAGTGATCCGGCGGGCGATGTCAGCGCGGAGGCGCCAGGTGGCCCGTTCGTCCTGCGCGGCGCGGTCGATGGCCCGCGTCATCTCGTAGACGGCCTGGAGCCGCTGCTGACGGACGACGAGCAATCCCGCCGCGGTCAGGGCGGTCGCGAGGATCAGGGTGACGACTTTGGCCCGCATCGGTCTGCCCGACTCCTCCCGCCCGCGGCTCGCCCGGCAAGCACGCTGGACGGACCCAGGGGGCTCGATTCAGCGCGAGGGGATCTTCAGGACCATGCCGCTCTTGATGTCGTCGGCGTCTTCGAGCTTGTCGGGGTTGGCCTTCACGATGTCCGCGGTGCGCCTGCTTGAGCCGAGCAGGCGCTGCGCGATCTCGCCAAGCGTGTCGCCCTCCTGCACGGTGTAGGTCGTGGCGCCTCTGGGCGGATCGGCGGGGAACGCCGGCTTCAGGCCCGGCTTCGTCGCTGCGGGAACCACTGAAGTCGCGGGCAGGGCGCCCGTCTCGCGGCGCGGGATGCGGATGCTGCCGCCCACGCGGAGGCCTCCTCCGGGCGCGAGACGGTCCTTATTGAGTGCCGCCAGTTCCGTGTGCCGGTGCCCGTTGCCCAGGAACCGCTCGGCGAGCTTCCAGAGGGAGTCCCCGGGCTTCACGGTGTACAGCTCGAATGAGGGCGGCGCCGAACCCGATGCTCGCTCCGGCTGCGCGGGCTGGCCCGCGGCGGGCGTCTCGAGAACGCGTCCAGGCGTCGGACGAGCGTCGGGGTGGTCGCTGGGGCCGACGGAGGGGTGCCCCATCACGAGCATGGCTGGAGCGTCGGTCTGCATGGCGGCGGGCGGGGTCTGCCCGTTGCGAAGATCGTTCACCGCGCCGTTCACCTGGTCTCGCAGCCACTCCAGCCCCGAGCGATCGAGGGTGGGTTCGGCCGACGCGAGCGAGGGCTCCGAGGTCAGGGGCGACGCCGCGATCTGCTCAACCGGGTCGGGGCGCCCCTCCGAATCGACCAGCACGAGCGACGGGTCCTCGCCGGGCGTTTCCGTCAGTCCCAGCGGGTCCAAGGGCGTGCGTGCCGGCTCCGCGTCGGCCAGCGGGGCGGTCCTCGACTTCGAGAAGTGGTCGGAGATGAGCACCCCGACAATGAGGACGACGGCAAAGCCGAGGATCAGACTGATCTTGTGCTCGCGGGTCATCGGGCGCGTCCTTGCGGCCGTGTGGCGGGCGGCGGGGTGAGTGGTGCGGGGGAGGTCCGTCCGTGGAGAGCCAAGTCGCGGGCGGGCGCTGGGGGGCGCCGATCGCGGCGGAGTTATACCAAACCGATCAACTCGTGAGCCGCACGGCGCGAAGTTTCGCGGAGCGCGAGCGGGGATTGAGGCGTTGCTCGTCCGGGGACGGCGCGACGGGGTGCTTGGCGAGGTGCTCGCCGAGGCCGCGATGGACCAGTTCTGCGAACGCGTGCTTCACCAATCGGTCCTCGAGAGAGTGAAAACTGATCACAACGATCCGCACCCCGCGCCCGCTCCGGGCAAGCCACGAGCCGCCCGGCGCGATCCCCGGACCGGAGGCCACCCGCGTGACCGACTCGAGCAGGGAGCGGAGCGCGCCCAGCTCGTCGTTCACCGCGATGCGCAGGGCCTGGAAGGTGCGCGTCGCGGGATGGATCCGTCCGGAGGGCCGACCGGGTGGCCCCCCGGGTGGCCCCCCGGGTGGCCCCCCGGGGGAGGGGCCGGAGGGCCGACTGTGAGCACGACCGGACCCGCCGAGGGCGTCGGAAACGACCTTGGCGAGCCGGCCGGTGGTTTCTATCGGAGCAAGGGCCCGCTCCGCGACAAGTTTCGACGCGATCCGCCGGGCCTGGCGCTCCTCCCCGAAGTCACGGAGGATCTCCGCCAGCTCGCCCTCCGGGAGGGTGTTCACGAGGCGTGCCGCGGTCACGGGAGCATCCGGATCGAGCCGCATGTCGAGCGGGCCGTCGCGCATGAACGAGAACCCGCGGGAGGCGTCGTCCATCTGGGACGAGGCGAATCCCAGGTCCAGCAGCACCGCGTCCGCGGCCAGCCCCAGTTCGACCAGTCGCCGGGGAAGTTCGGCGAAGTTGCCCCGGACCGTCGTGACCGAGGGGGCATCGGGCGCCGAGCGCACGACCGCCCCCGCCCGCGCCAGATTCGTGGGGTCCAGGTCGTTCAGCACGATCCGCCCGGTCGGGCCGACGCAGGGCGCCAGCGCGGCGGCGTGTCCGCCCAACCCGGCGGTGCAATCGACAACCGTCTCCCCCGGCTGGGGCGAGAGAAGGGCCACAACCTCGCGCAGCAGGACGGGGACATGGCCCGGCGCGGGCGGGGCGACCTCCGGATGGGCATCGGAACCGGGGGCGGGGACGGAGGTCATCGTGCCCGAACGCTATCGCCCGGAGGGGTAGCATGCGAACATGAGCGAAACTCCTCCCCGGCGGTGGTTGGCGGTCGCCTTGCTCGGGGTGTGCGCGATCGGGGCCACGGGGTGCCTGCCGAGCCGCGTCGTCATCGATCTGGCGCCGGGGGACGGCCGACTGGTCGAGACCGTGGTGCTCGCCGACGCCGGGGCGGGGGGTTCCGGCCCGAAGATCGCGCTCATCGATGTCACCGGCCTGATCTCCCACACACCGGGAGGCGGGCTGATCGCCGGGCGCGCGAGCGCAGTGGATTCGCTCGTCGCGCGCCTGGCGAAGGCGGAACAGGACCCCTTGGTGCGCGCGGTCGTCCTGCGGGTCAACTCCCCGGGCGGCACCGTGGCCGCCAGCGAGACCGTCTACCACGAGGTGCGCCGCTTCCGCCAGGCCACGAGCAAGCCGGTGGTGGTGTCCATGGCGGAGGTGGCGGCATCGGGCGGGTACTACTTGTCCCTGGCCGCCGACCGGATCGTCGCCCAGCCGACGACCATCACCGGGTCGATCGGCGTGATCCTGCAGACCGTGAACTTCTCGCAGGGCATGGCCCGGCTGGGGATCGAGGCCCGCGCGGTGACCAGCGGCCCGAACAAGGACCTTGCCAACCCGCTCACGCCCGCGCGCGAGGGACACTACGGGATCCTGCAGGGGCAGGTGGACGAGTTCTACGCCTCGTTCCGTGCGCTCGTGCTCGAGCGCCGGCCCGCGTTGAGCCCCGCGGACGCGCAGTGGGCGACGGACGGGCGTGTCATGACCGGCGCGCGCGCCCACGAGGCCGGACTGGTCGACGAACTGGGCGGCGTGCGCGATGCCTTCGCCTCCGCGCGGCGTCTGGCGGGAGTGGAACGGGCGCGGCTGGTGAAGTACCACGCGCAGGGCGCTGAGCCGCGATCGCCCTACAGCACCACCGGCCCCACCGTGCCGCCGAGCGCTGCGGGCGGTACGGAGATCAACATGATCCAGCTGAACCTGCCCGAAGGACTGCTGCCGACGGCGGGCTTCTACTATGTCTGGACGCCGGGGATCGAGGGCCTGCCCGGGCGGTGAGCCGCGCGGCGGGCGCAGGCGAGAACACGATGAAGGAGTCCTCATGCGCGCAGGCGAACGGGTGCTGGTCTACGGCGGCTTGGTATTGGCGGTGGCGCTGGGGCTGCGGGCGTCGGTCGTGAGCCCGGCGCTGGCGCGCGCCCCCCGGGAGGCCGGGGGAGGACGCGAGGCGCCGGCGCCCGTCATCGCGGTCTGCGCGGTCAACCCGCTCGTCGACGACCTGATGGACTCCGACCGGTTCAAGCCGGACCGCGAGGAGCTTGAGAAGACGCTCCGCGAGGAACTGCTGGAGCCGATCAACGAGGAACTGGGCAAGTTGCAGAAGGACTCGGAAGCCGTGGACCGCAGCAACGAGGACGAGGTCCGCAAGCTGCGCGACCGCTATGTGGAACTGCAGCGCGAGGGCGCGCGCCGCCAGGGCGAGATCGCGCGCCGGGTCGAGGAGAAGGTCGCCGCCCAGCTCGTCGAGTGCTACGGGCTGGTCAGAGAGTCGGCCATCGACATCGCGGAGGACCTGGGCTTCAACTACCTGCTGGCGTCGACCGGGGCCGACGAGGAACTGGAGAAGGAGACGGTCGTCGCCCTGACCCGGGACATGTCCAACCGCCCGGTGTTGCTCTCGCCCAAGGGGACGGACATCACCGAGGATGTGCGCGTGGACCTGAAGCTGAAATAGGGCCGGCAGGAGACGGCGTGAGCCCTCGCGCGAAGAACCGCTCGCAGAGCGACCTCCCCTCCTCGGTGGGACGGGCGGCCCGCCCGTCTCTCCCGTCCCGCTTCAAGCCATTCTGAGCGGCTCTACACCTCCGCGCTCTCCGCGCCTCCGCGGTGCACTCTTCCTGCTCGAGCACGAAGGGCGCAGTCCCCGACGGCCCTGCCGAAAAACTCCGCGAACGCCGCACGGACGCTGGCCATCTCGGGGCAGGCGGGTCCGAGCTCGCGCTCGAGCGAGGTGACGCGCCGTCCCGCCAGGCCGCAGGGGACGATCAGGTCAAAGTGCGACAGGTCGGTGCGCACATTGAGCGCCAGCCCGTGCAAGGAGGCCCAGCGCCGCACGCGCACTCCGATGGCGCACACCTTGGCGCCCTCGCCCGGGCCGACCCAGACGCCCGTCGCCCCGGGCTCGCGCCGCGCCGGCAGCCCGAACCGGGCGCAGACCGCGATGGCCGCCTCCTCCAGCAGCCGGATGTAGGCGTGGAGGTTGAGCCCGAGCGCGTTGAGATCGAGGATGGGGTAGACGACCTGCTGACCCGGGCCGTGGTAGGTGATGTCGCCGCCCCGGTCGGTCTCGGCCACTTCGATGCCCGCCCCCCGGAGCGCCCCCGGGGAGGCAAGAAGGTGGCGAGGCGCGTCGGGCCGGCGCGTGATCGTGATCACCGGGGGCGTGTGCTCGACGAACAGCAGGTACCCGGCCATGGGTGCGCCGTTGTCGCGGGCGCCGAGCACGGCGTCCAGACGGGCGCGCTGGACCTCGAGCGCCGAGCCATAGTCGGCGCGGCCCAGGTCTTCAATGACAAGCGGAGTGAGCACAGCCGGAGCGTAGGGGCCTTGGCTCAGAAGACGCCCGCGGGAAGGTAGCGCTCGGTCATCGCGCGGACGACCTCGTTGTAGACGCCCACGCACTTCTCCGCCGCCCCTTCCCAGGTCAGGCGCCGGACCTCGAACCGCCCGTGCTCGCGCAGGGTCTGGCCCAGGGGCGGGTGGCGGAGCACAGCGATGATCTTGTTCGCCATCTCGTCGATGTCCCAGAAGTCCACCTTCAGCGCGTGCGTCAGCACCTCGGAGACGCCCGACTGCTTGGAGATGATGACCGGGACATCGTGGCTGATCGCCTCGAGCGGCGCGATCCCGAAGGGCTCGCTCACGCTGGGCATGACATAGCAGTCGGCCATCCGGAACACGCGGGCGACATCCTTCCCGCGCAGGAACCCCGTGAACAGCACCTTGTGCCCGATGCCCATCTCCGCCGCGAGCTCGATCATCCGTCGGGCCATGTCGCCCGAGCCCGCGACGATGAACTTCACATTCTCGACCTTCTCCAGCACGCGCTTGGCGGCGGCGACGAAGTACTCCGGCCCCTTCTGCATCGTGATCCGCCCCAGGAACAGCACGATCCGGTCGCGGGACTCGATCCGGTCGTCCTCCTCCGGCTGATGGCCCGAGTCGATCCCGTTGTAGACCACCGCGACCTTGTCGGGGTCGATGCCGTAGCGCTCGATGCACAGCCCCTTGGTGTAGTTGCTCACCGCCACGACCTTCATCGAGGCGTGCATGCCCCGGCGCTCGATGTCGTACACCCGCTGGTGGACATGCTCGCCCGAGCGGTCGAACTCCGTGGAATGGACATGCACCACCAGCGGCTTGCCCGTGATCTGCGCGATGGCCATGCCCGCGGGGTAGGTCATCCAGTCGTGGGCGTGGACCACATCGAACGCCACATCGCGGCACAGGCGGACGACCAGCCGGGCGTAGCGCTGCGCGTCGCCCACGACATCCTCGCCGTAGTGCCCGCCCTTGACCAGGGCCTGGACCTCGCCGGGGTCCATCGGACCCAGCGCGTCGAGCAGCTCCTGCGGGATCTCGACCCCCGCGGCCCGGAGGGCCGCGATCTCCGCAGCGATCGACTCCCGCGTGCGCGGGGCGCCCGGGGCGAAGGTCTGCATGCCCGGGTACACGCTGCGCAGCACGGAGGGCACGCCGAAGAACTCGGTGCGGGCGAACCCGGGCAGCCGGTAGTGCATCGGCGCATCGCCCTCGGCACCTGCCCCGCCCCCCGGCTGCCCCGCGGGGTGGGGGGGGGAGGCGAGCGACACGGGCTGGCTGAGTTTGGGCGCGACCTCCGGGTCGGGCGCCAGCAGCGAGACATGCGACGACTGGCTGCGGTCGATGGACTTGGGCAGCACGAACTGCACGCGGTGACCCAGACGGTCCAGGGCCCGGGTCAGCCCGTGGCACGCGGTGCCCAGTCCGCCGCTGATGAAGGGAGGGAACTCCCATCCGAGCATCAAGATCCGCACGGGCGTGGCTCCTTGGTCGGCGCGCTCATTCGTCGTCCCCGCCCTTCATCCCGCCGAGGTGCCGGAACGCCGCCTGGCACGCCAGCAGGGCGCAGAGCGCCGCGGGCGCGTCCCGCTGGGGCGACACCCCCCGGTCCGACTCCCCCCCCCGGTCCGACTCCCCCC
>DOJA01000033.1:0-2275 GCA_003511945.1 Phycisphaerales bacterium
CCCACGCCGACCCCCACGCCGAGCATCGCTGCCGCCTGAACCCCGAGGAGGATTCCCGTGCTGCTCAAGCCCAGCGGACTCGACGGTTCGGTGCCGATCGACATGACGCCGATCATCGACACAGTGTTCAATCTGCTGATCTTCTTCCTGGTCGCGACGACCTTCCAGCAGACCGAGCGCGAGATGCAGATCGCCCTGCCGCAGGCGCGGGCGTCCGGCCCGATCACCGCGGCGCTGCGCGAGATCGTGATCAATGTGGACGCCTCCGGGCGGTTCATCGTCGCCGGGCGCGAGACACGCGACGAGGACCTGAGTGCGCTCCTCCGCGACGCGGTCGCCTCCAACCCGGAACAGAAGGTCAGCGTGCGGGGCGACCGCACCACACCCTACGCCAATGTGGCCCGCGCGCTGGACATCTGCAAGGGAGCGGGCGTCGCCGAGCCGTACCTGGAGACCGTGCCCCTCAACTGACCCTCGTCGCCGATCCACCGGAGCACCCGAGCCATGAAGACCGCTGACAGAGCCCTGACAATCGCGGGCGTCGTGTGCGTGGTGCTCCTCGCCGTCGCGCTGACCGCGTGGATCGTGCAGGTGCGCGGGAGTTCGGTCTACACCGACGCGCAGACGATCCGCGTGCCGGTGTCGGATGCGCCGCTGCGCTCAGTCCTCTGGCAGCCCGCGGCCCCTCTCCCCGGCAGCGCGGGGAGCGACGCCGACGAATACGAGCCGCGCCTCAGCGCCGACGCGACCCTCATGATCTTCGTGCGGGGCAAGCCGGGCGCGAACGCCGACCTCTTCACCCGGCGCTGGACTCCCGACGGCTGGACCGCCCCCGAGCCGCTGGCGCCGCTCAACACGGATGCCGACGAACTGGGTCCGGAACTGTCGCGCGACGGGCGCACCCTCTACTTCTACTCAGACCGAGCGGGCGGGAGTGGCGGGTACGACCTGTGGGGCGCACAACGGGAGGGCGGGCAGTGGGCCGCGCCCGTCAATCTCGGCGCAGCGGTGAACACGCCCTTCAACGAGTACGGCCCGGCGCTCACGCCCGCGGGGGACACGCTCTACTTCTCCTCCAATCGTCCCCGCCCCGGGGAACCCGAGCGCCAGCGCGATCCCTGGCCCGCCACCGTGCGCGAGACGCGCGACCGCCACGACTACGACCTGTACGCAGCGCCCATGCGCGAAGGCGAGTTCTCGCCCGCGGCTCCCGTAACCGAGCTCAACACCGCGTTCGACGAGGGAGCCCCGGCCGTCAGCCCGCCGGGGGACTTCCTCTACTTCGCCTCCGACCGTCCCGGCGGCAACGGCGGGTTCGACCTCTTCCGTGCGCGCCGGCTCGAGAGCAAGCATCAGACGCTGGAGAACCTCGGCCCCGCGGTGAACTCCTCCTTCAACGATCTGGACCCGGCCCTGAGCGCCGACGGGTTCCGCCTGCTGTTCAGCAGCGATCGACCTGAGGAGGCGACCGACCCCAGCGGCCCAGCGCCGGAGCGCCGTCCTTACTCTCTCTGGTCCACCGCTTCGCGCGAGGTGTTCATCGACTGGAGCGCCGGGAACCCGCTGCAGGCGCTCATGGGGCTCCTGAGCGCAGTCTGGCCCTGGCTGCTGCTCCTGTTGCTCTCGCTCTTGCTGCTGCTCCTGCTGCTCCGCGCCCTGAGCGATCCGCGCCTGCACGGGCGTCTCCGGCGGCTGAGTCTCCTGGCGCAGTGCCTGCTGCTGTCGCTGCTCATCCACGCGCTGCTCGCGTCGCTGCTGGCCGTCTGGAGGGTCGGCTCGGAGATCGGCGAGTACCTGCGTCGCTCGGGCGGGACGCGTGTGATCCTGTCATCGGCCGCGGAGTCCGACGCGGCCTCGGCGCAGCTGCTCGCGTCAGGTGCGTCCGCTGAGCCGCTCGAACTCGCGGCGCTCACGGCGCCGGCGCTGAACGAAGTCAGCGCAGCGCTGGAGATGACCCCCGTCGCGCTCGAACCGGTGCCCCTGCCCGAGTGGGTGGACACCTCGCGGGCGGAGATCCAGCCCGAGGCCCCGGATGCGCCGGCGACGACAACGACGCCGGACCCCGTCGCGCCGGACCTTGCGCTTCCTGCGCACGCCGCCCCCGCGGCGCTGCCTTCCGAACCCGCGCCGGCGCCATCGCGCCCCGAGCCGAGCGCCGCTCGTACACCCACGATGCTGGCGGCGCTCGATGCGCCTCCGCCGCTTTCAGTCGAAGCCGTGCTGACCGCCCCAGCGCCCGCCGCGCTGCCGGTGCCGCGCGCGCCCGCCCCTCCAG
>DOJA01000033.1:2415-5828 GCA_003511945.1 Phycisphaerales bacterium
CCCCCCCCCCCCCCGCCCCTCCAGAGCGCGCGCGCCTGGACTTCCGACCCACGGAGCCCGCGCCCGGCGCGCCGGCACCGCCTCCGGCGCGGAACGCTGCGGAACTCCCCGCGATTCCAGCGCCGACGAGCGCCCGCACGCCTGCGGAAGTCAGGCCCGCGCGCGCCGAGCCGTCGATCGAGCCCGGGGCCTCGCCGCCGCCGATTGAATCGCTCGCCCTGACGCCCTCGCCGCCCCCGCTCGAACCGGCTCCGGCCGTCGTCCGTGCCCCCATGGTCGAAGCCGCCCCCATGCCGATTCGTGCGGAGGACACGGCTCGTCTGATCGTCGATCGCGCTCCGGCGCACGACGCGCCCGCCCCGGACGCCCCGCGCCCTCCGATCGCTTCCGCACCCTTGCCGACCGTCGCGGCTCCCGATGCATCCGCCGCACGCACACCTTCGGAGCAGCGCCCGGAGCAGCACCCCTCGCGCGCGCCCGAGCCCGCCGCGCCGCGAGTTGCGCTGGTGGAGCTGAACGCGCCCGCGCCGTCGCTCGCCAGCGCGATCCCGGCGCTCGAAGTCCCGCGCCTCGAAGCTCTCGCGCCAACTGTGAGCTCCGGCGCCCCCGAGCCGGCCCCTGTGCTTGATCTGATACCCCGTGCGCCGTCGCCCGCGCCGGCTCAGACGCCCATGGCCTCATCACCTCCGCCGTCAGTCCCGGCGCTCTCCCCCCTCGCGCCCCGGGCGCCGGCCGACGAGCCGCTCCCCGAACCGGTCGAGACCTTCGACCAGCGCGCCCCCGAGGTCCGCAGCGAGATGCTCGAACGCGCCGGCGGCAGCGCCGAGACCGAGCGCGCCGTCGGGCGCGCCCTCGAATGGCTCACGCGCCACCAGATGCCCGACGGGTCGTGGTCGGGCCACCGCTTCGACGAGCGCTGCGGGGGCTGCGGGGGCGAGGCGGAGGTCGAGTGCGACGCCGCCATGACCGCCGTGTCGCTCCTCTGCTTCCTTGGCGCCGGACACACACCCGCGCAGGACGGGCCGTACCGCGCCGGGGTGGCGCGGGCGATCGACTGGCTCATCGCGCGCCAGGACGCCTCGGGCGATCTGCGCCGGGGCGAGACGATGTACAGCCAGACCATCGCCGCCGTCGCGTTGTGCGAGGCCTTCTCGATGACCCGCGACGAGCGCATCGGGCGAGCGGCCCGCCGAGCAGTGTCGTTCATGCTCTCCCCCCGGAACTCCCCCCGGAACTCGGCCCGCGCGCTGGACACCTCCGTCCTGGGATGGCAGGTCATGGCCGTGGAGGCCGCCCGGAGGAGCGGATTCAGCGTGCCCGACGACGCGCTGGAGCCCGCGCGCCGATGGCTCGAATCAACGAGCGCCGTCCGCCCCGGGGCCGGGCGGTACGCGCACCACCGGGGCGAGGCGCCGAGCGCCGCCATGACCGCCGAGGCGATGTTCGTCCAGCAGCTGCTGGGACGCCCGCGCGAGGAGCCGAGAATGGAGGAGTCCGCCTCGTTCATCCTCGAAACGCTCCCGGACTGGGACGCCGGCGCGCCGACTTATTACTGGTACTACGCCACCCTCGCGCTGTTCCAGCACCAGGGCGAAGCGTGGACGCGCTGGAATGAGCGCCTGGTCCCGGCGCTGCTCGGGAGCCAGCGGACCGAAGGCCCCGCGGCCGGCTCCTGGGATCCGCAGGACTACTGGTCCCGCCTCGGAGGACGCCTCTACCAGACCGCGGTCTGCACGCTGTCGCTGGAGGTCTACTACCGGTACCGGGTGCAGACGGCGCCGAGCGAGCCCGGCCGCGGCCCCTGACCGGTCCGATCCGTGCATCCCGGCGCTGCCCGCGAGCGAACCCCTTCGACCATCATGGAACGAACGGGCGTTCGGCAGGAGAGTGTGTGGTTCGAGCCGGGGGCTCAGCCGGGCGAGGGCGTGCTGCTCGCCACGATGCGCCTTCCTCTTCCGATCGATCGCGTCTTCGCCTTCTTCGCCGATGCGGGCAACCTTGAGGCGATCACTCCGCCCCTGCTCCGGTTCCGGATCCTGACGCCCCGCCCCATCGAGATGCGCCCGGGCACGCTCATCGACTACCGCCTCTCTCTCCGCGGCGTGCCCGTCCGGTGGCGCACCGAGATCTGCGAATTCGACCCGCCCCATCGCTTCACCGACCGCCAGCTCCGCGGCCCATACCGGCGCTGGGAGCACGCGCACACCTTCGCGCCCGATCCGGAGACCGGCGGCACGATCGTCGCCGATCGCGTCGTCTACGAGCTGCCCCGCGTACCCGGGCGCTCGCTCGTGCACGCCCTGATCGTGCGCCCCGAGCTGCGCCGGATCTTCGAGTTCCGTCACGCCGCAATCACGCGGCTGCTGACGCGCGCGCCCCTCACGGCACGGACGCCGAGCGCCGACGACGCCACGCCGGCTCCAGCGCCCGGTCGAGCACGCTGATCTGCGCCTCGGTCAGCAGCCGGCGCGCCAGGCGCGCCATCTCGCTCCGCTCCTGCTCGCGCCGGACATCCTGCTCAAGGATCGCCCGCGCGCCCTCCACCGTCCCGGGCGCATCCGGGGCCGCTGGGAGCACCTCGTCCAGCAGCAGCAGCGCGTACCCGCTGTCGAGCGCGATCGGGTCCGACACGCTCCCGGGCCTCAGGCGCGGGACCGCGCTCCGGACCGACTCCGGCCAGGTCGTGTCCGCAACGCTGATCGGCGGGAGCAGCCCGCCGCGCTCCGCGGATGAGTCGTTCGACACCTCCGCAGCAACAACCGAGAACAGCTCCCCCCCGTCCACGCGGCGCTTGGCCGCCACGATCTCCGCCAGCGTCGGCGCCGTGATGAGGCGGCACCGGTACCGCACGCCGAACCTCAGCTCGTACGCACGAGACAGAAGTTCGGGCGTCACGCGGATCCCCGGCGCGACCAGCGCCCGCAGCATCGCGTTCCGCCGAAGGAGCGCCGCGAACCGGAGGTCGCCCAATCCCCGTTCCGCGCGCACCTGCGCGAGCAGGCGTTCCGCCTCGGAGGAGTCCGCCGCGCCCGCAAGGCCCGTCAGCGCCTCGACGAACGCGCGCCGCTCCGACACCGACGCCTCCGCGCTGATCGTCACCCCCGCCCGCTGGCACTCACGGATCAGCAGCCGCTCCAGGGCCGCCTCCTCCAGCACGATCGCGCCCGACGCCTCCAGCAGCGCCCCGCGCAGGTCCTCCAGGGAAACCTCCTCCCCGTCGATCAGCGCCACCTCGGCACCCGGCGCTCCCCTTTCAGCCCCCGCTGAGCGCCCCGCGCTCGCGGCGAGGTACCGGTCGCTCTCGTCCAACCCACGCCTGACGGGCACGGAATCGTCCCTGCGCTCCGACGGCCCAGAGCAGCCGCCGGCGCTGACCATCGCCCCCGCCAGCACCCCAACCACCCCCCGGACCT
>DOJA01000177.1:0-7062 GCA_003511945.1 Phycisphaerales bacterium
GGCCCCCACCCCGGCCGGGGCGGGGTCTCTTTGTTCCTCAGCCCGACCGGTGTCGGGCTTGACAGCGGAGCGGGACTTGTTGAGACTGAGTCTCATGTCTAAGGCCGCCCGACGACTCGGGGTCGTCGCATTCCTGTTCTTCCTCATCAAGGGCCTGCTGTGGCTGGTCGTCCCCGCGGCCCTGATCGGGTGGGCGCGCCTGACGGGGCGGGGCTGACCCCCGACGCCCACTCGTTCGACTGACTGGAACGGAGCATCCGATGTCCGCGAGCGTTCATGCTGCGTCTCAGACTTCTTTGATGGCCCGCCTTCGGACGGAGACCCGTCCGCACCACGAAGCCGCGGAGCAGCACCCGCTGCAGCGCGCGCTGGCGATGGGGCGATTGGAGCGGTCGGTGTACGCGGCGTACCTGGCGCGCCTGGGCGAGGTGCACGCCGCGCTGGAGGGCGCACTGACCCGCGGGGCGGCCCTCGGCGGACCACTGTCGCGGATCGTCGATCCGGCGCTGTTCGTTTCGGAGCACCTGGCGGCGGATCTCCGCTACTACGGCGGTGCGGCGCTGGCGCCGGATCGCTCGCCGTCGGCCCAGGGGTTCCGCCAGTCGCTCACGAGCGCGAGCCCGGCGCGACTGCTGGGGCTGTGGTATGTCCTGGAGGGCTCGAAGAACGGCGGGCGCTTCATCGCCAAGGGCGTCCGGCGCGGATACGGGCTGACCGGGCAGGACGGCGTGCGCTCCCTCGACCCGCACGGCGACGACCAGCCCGCGCTGTGGGCGAACTTCAAGAGCCGGGTGGACGCCGAGTCATGGACCGAGGTCGAAGTCGGCGATGCGCTCGACGGCGCGCGGGCGATGTTCGGGCTCATCATGGCGGTGGGGGACGAGGCGCTCGCGTCCGCGGGCTGAATCCGGCGCGACGGGTTCCCCTATAGTCATTGTGCTGATCGTCGGGTGGCTGTCCCCGCACCCGAACACCCCCCTCACCGGAGTGAGACGATGACGCTTCGCGCCTGGACGCTCGCCTTCGCCATTGGAGCCGGTTCGATGGTCGGAATCACCAGCCCCGCCCGGGGCGCGGATTCGCCCGCGCCCCTGATCCCGCGGGAGGTGCTGTTCGGGAACCCCGAGCGCGCCAATGTGCAGCTGAGCCCGGACGGGAAGACGCTGTCCTACCTGGCGGCGGTGGACGGCGTGCTCAATGTCTGGGTCGCGCCGACCGACGAGCCCTCCAGGGCGCGAGCGATCACCGACGACAAGTCGCGGGGGATCCGCCAGTACTTCTGGTGCTTCAACAACTCGCACATCGTCTACCTGAAGGACAAGGGCGGCGACGAGAACTGGCGCGCCTACAGCGTGAACATCGCCACCGGCGAGCAGAAGGACCTCACCCCCTTCGACGGCGTGGCGGCCCAGATCCAGGAAGTCAGCGACCGTTTCCCCGATGAGATCGTGATCGGGCTCAACAACCGCAACGCCCAGCTCCACGACCTGCACCGCGTGAATGTCATCACGGGCGAGCGCACGCTGCTCCGCGAGAACGACGGGTACCTCGGCTTCGTGGTCGACCACGACTTCAAAGTCCGCATGGCCTCCCGGTTCAACGCGACGGGGGGCGTCGACAACTTCATCGTCAAGCCCGACGGGGCCGTCGAGCCCTACGACACGGTCCCGATGGAGGACTCGCTCACCACGCAGAACAGCGGGTTCGACAAGACGGGCACGGTGCTCTATGGCGTGGACAGCCGCGGACGGAACACCGCGGCGCTGGTCGCCACCGACCTCAAGACGGGCGAGAAGAGGGTCATCGCGGAGGACCCGCTCGCGGACACCACCTCGGTGCTGTCCGACCCCAAGGAGAGGACCATCCAGGCGGTGTCGTTCCTGTACGACCGGATGCGCTGGAAAGTGATCGACGAAGCCGTGGCCAGCGACTTTGCGTATCTGCGCTCGGTCGCTGAGGGGGACTTCTCGATCAACAGCCAGACGCTGGACAACTCCCGCTGGCTGGTCGCCTTCGTGCAGGACGACGGGCCGGTGAAGTACTTCCTGTACGACCGCAAGGCCCGCAAGGCGTCGTTCCTGTTCACCAACCGCCCGGCCCTCGAAGGGCTGACGCTGGCGAAGATGCACCCGCATGTCATCAAGTCGCGTGACGGGCTCAACCTCGTCTCCTACTGCTCGGTCCCGCCCTGGACCGACAGCGACGGGGACGGCATCCCTTCGCAGCCGCTCCCGACCGTCCTGCTCGTCCACGGGGGGCCTTGGGCGCGGGACTCGTGGGGCTACAACAGCTACCACCAGTGGCTGACCAACCGCGGGTACGCGGTGCTGAGCGTGAACTTCCGCGGCTCGACCGGGCTGGGCAAGGAGTTCCTGAACGCCGGGAACCTCGAATGGGCCGGGAAGATGCACGACGACCTGCTCGACGCGGTGGACTGGGCGATCTCCAAGAAGGTCGCCGTCCCGGATCAGGTGGGCATCATGGGCGGCTCCTACGGCGGGTACGCGACCCTCGTCGGGCTGACCTTCACTCCCGAGCGCTTCGCGTGCGGCGTGGACATCGTTGGCCCCTCGAACATCGTGACGCTCCTGAACACGATCCCGCCCTACTGGGCCCCGGCGCTGGAGTTGTTCAAGAAGCGCGTGGGCGACCACACCACCGACGAGGGACGCGCGTTCCTGAAAGAGCGCTCGCCCCTCTCGTTCGTGGACCGCATCAGCAAGCCCCTGCTCATCGGGCAGGGCGCCAACGACCCCCGCGTCAAGCAGGCCGAGAGCGACCAGATCGTCGAGGCGATGAAGGCCAAGAACATCCCGGTGACCTATGTCCTCTTCCCGGACGAGGGCCACGGCTTCGCCAGGCCCGAGAACAACAAGGCGTTCAACGCCGTCACCGAGGCCTTCCTCTCACAGCACCTGGGCGGGCGGTACCAGCCCATCGACGGCGACTTCAAGGGTTCGAGCATCGCGGTCCCCCACGGCGCCGGGCAGGTGCCCGGCTTGGCGGACGCAGTCAAGCCCGAATAGCGCCGGACAGAATGACCTCTCCCCCCGGTGGGAAGGGCGGCCCGCCCGTCTCGCCCGGCTCTCCGGGCGTCATTCTGTGAGCGGCTCGAAGGGCGCGCACCCCCTGGTGCGGCCATCGTTCGGATCGCCTTCCGAGCCGGCGACCTCGTTCGCGGGAACTCCGCCCGGCGGCGGGCGTATCGTTCCCCGTGCGGCCGGTTCGAGGGAGAGCTCCCGCACAGGGACCGTTCGCGCCGGGCCTCCGGGCCGGGGGTATCGCTCTGTGATTGATGCGGGCCGCAGTTCAGTGATGCGTCGGGTCCTCGCCATTGCGACGATGATCTGTGGCTGCGCCGGGCTCTCCGTCGCGCAGTCGATCAAGCCCGCGGAAGAGTCCAAGCCCGCGGCCGCGCGAGCGACGCCCCCGACGCCGCGGGATCCGTTCATCCCGGCGTCGCTTGCGGACGCGGTGCAGGTCAAGGATGTCGGCGAGGAACTGCCCGAGGCCCCGACCGGGCGCGCGCCCCCCGCCAACGACGCCTGCGCCTCCCCCGAGCAGATCGCCGGCGTCGGGACCTTCCCGTTCGACAACACCGAGGCCACCACCGACGGGCTGGCGCACTTCGGCTGCAACTTCTTCGGGCAGTCGCAGATCACCCGCGATGTCTGGTTCCTGTGGACGGCGCCGAGCGCGGGCAACTACCGCATCGAGACCTGCGGGCTGACGACGCTCGATACGAAGATGGCGCTCTACTCCACCGGGCCGACCTGCCCGCCGGGCGATGTTCGGCTCCTGCAGTGCAACGACGACGCCTGCGGGAGCCAGTCGCGCCTGCAGTTCGACGCGACCATGGGCCAGCAGTTCCTGCTGCGTCTGGGCGTCTTCCCCAACCGCGTCGGGGGCGCGGGCTCGTTCCGCGTGGCGCTCACGCCCGGGCAGGATGTCTGCCAGCAGCCCACCACCAACTGCCAGGCGCAGGACTTCGCCACCGCCTACGACGGGACCAGCATGTTCCCGTTCGACGACTTCCGCCCCGCCCAGAGCGGGCAGGTGACGCGGATCTGCTGGTTCGGCGCCTACTTCAACGGGGTCGGCAACTGCCAGGGCGCCGAGCAGGACGACTTCATCGTGGAGTACTACCCCGCGCTCGGGGGCGGGCCGGACTCCTTCCCCATCGCCTCGTTCGTGCAGTCCTTCAACGACCTGCAGGTGACCGGGCCGGTGCCCACCGGGCAGTTGATCGCCGGGGCGTTCCCAGTGTTCGCCTACAGCGCCACCCACGCCCCGGTGAATGTGTCGGCGAACACTTGTTACTGGGTCTCGATCCGAAACGAGCTCTCTGGCGAGTGCGTCTGGTTCTGGCAGGCGGGCGCGGGCGGGAACGGGGTGATCTTCCATGCCAACGGCGCGTTTCCGGGCATCAGCGATGTCGTGAACGACGACCTGGCGTTCTGCGTCAACCTGCCGCTCTCCGCCACGGCTCCGTGCGCGAGCGCCGCCCCCCCCGCCGCCGATGAATGCGCCGGCGCTCCCCTGCTGGGCAGCAACAGCGTCAACTTCATCCGCAATGTCTTCGCCACCGAGAATGTCGGCGACCCCGACTTCTCGTGCAAGGGCGGCGGCGCAGGCCCCGGGCTGGGCACGCTGTGGTACCGCTTCACCCCGCCCGCGACCACGGCGCGACTCACGCTGTGCCAGAACACCACCGGCGACACGCTCCTGGCGGTCTACACCGGCACATGCGGGAACCTCACCGAGATCGCCTGCAACGACGACTTCTGCGGAAGGCGCTCGCAGATCAACCTGACCGGTCTCACGCCCGGGCAGACCTATTACATCCAGTTCGCCTCGTTCGACGAGATCAGTCTGGACCGCTACCGGCTCGACATCGCCAGCCCCACGCCCCCCCCGCCCCCCAACGATGTCTGCCTCGGGGCGATCGAACTCGACCCGCCCCCGGGGGGCACCGACGGGGACATCCGGTCGATCGCCGACGCCTTCCCCGACGCGGACGCCCCGACCTGCGCCTTCAGCCCCACCGTCTCTCCCACCATCTGGTACAGCGTCACCGGCAACGGGGAGAAGATGACCGCGAGTCTCTGCTCGACCTCGGTGCCCTTCGACACCAAGATGAATGTCTACTGCGGGTCGTGCGACGACCTCGTGTGCATCGCGCAGAACGACGACGACTGCTTCCCGCAGGCGCGGGTCGAGTGGTGCTCGGAGCCGGGACGCGTCTACTACATCATGGTCCACGGCTTCAACGGCAGCGTGGGCGAGGCCTTCATCCTCGCCTTCAGCGACGGTGAGCCCTGCTCGCCCCCGCCCGCGTGCCCCTCGTGCGAGGTCGCCTGCCCGCCGGGCGCCGTCGCGGAGAACGAGGCCTGCGGGGAGTCGATGAACAACGGGTGCAACGACCCCTCACTCAGGTTCCAGGCGCTCGCGTGCGGGCAGACCGTCTGCGGCACTGCGCCGGCGATCGCCAATGTCCGCGACACCGACTGGTACGAGTTCACCCTGTCCGTGCCGTCGCTCGTCACATGGTCCATCGAGACCGAGGTCCCCGTCGAGATCCTGCTGCTGGACGGGGTGTGCTTCCCGGCGCCCACGGTCCTTGCGCAGGCGGTCGTGGAGCGCTGCGGATCGGGCTCCGTCTCCGCCCGGCTGGCCCCGGGGGTCTACCGGGCCTTCGTCGGCAGCGCCAGCGACGGGTACCCCTGCGGCCCGTCCAGCGTGTACCGCGCGACGCTGGACTGCGAACCCCTGGGCGCCTGCTGCTCGGGTTCCGATTGTTCGATCGTCACCGGCCCCGAGTGCGCCCTGCAGGGCGGGGTGTTCGCGGGCGGCGGCAGCGAGTGCCCGACCGTCTACGCGCCCGCGCCCTGCATGAGCGTGCTGGAGGACATCCAGATCACCGGCACGGACCTGGACCTGGGCAACGACGACGCCGTCGCGGTGGACCTGGGGTTCGTCTTCAAGTTCTTCGGCGAGCCGGTGACCTCCGTCGTCGTGTCGTCCGAGGGCTTCATCAACTTCGGGGCGGTCGCGCCCCAGACGCCCAATGCGCCCATCCCGACCGCGACGGCGCCCAACGCGCTCGTCGCCCCGCTGTGGGACGACTTCAGCCCGGCGATCGCTGGCAGCGTCCGCGTCGAGACCAAGGGCTCGGCCCCGCAGCGCCGCTTCATCGTGCAGTGGACGGATGTCCCCAGGTTCCTGCAGGCCGATTCGAACACCTTCCAGTGCGTGCTCTTCGAGGAAACCGGCTGCATCGAGTTCCGCTACGGCGCCTTCACGCCCCAGCCGGCGACGGGCGACTACACCGTGGGCGTCGAGAACTTCTCGGGCACTGCCGGCACCGCGGTCGACGCGGCCACCCTCGCGCCCGGCGCGTGCGTGCGCCTGTGCCCGTCGTCCGACCCGATGAACTGCGTGCCACCCCCGTCGGGCTGCGCGGGCGACGCCGACGCCAACGGCCGGGTTGACTTCGACGATATCACCACCATCCTGGCCTCCTGGCTCACCGCCGGTCCCCAGGGCGACGCGAACAACGACGGGGTGGTCGACTTCGACGACATCACCGCGGTCCTGGCCGACTGGCTGTGCGTCTCCAGCTCCTGCGAGGGCGACGCCAACAGCGACGGGTTCGTCGACTTCGACGACATCACCACGGTGCTCGCGAACTGGAACACGAACAGCCCGATGGGCGACGCCAACCACGACGGCACCGTCGACTTCGACGACATCACCGCCATCCTCAGCCGCTGGAACACCGCCTGCCCCGCGCCCTGATCCCCCCTTGCGGCCCGGGGCTCCACTCGCCATCCTGTGCCGGCGCCGCGTCCCCGGAGTGAACCCTCCGCGGGGCGTCACGGCACCAGGGCACACCCCATTCGATCCTTCGGACTCCCCCCCGCCCCACGAGGGCCTCTGCATGATCGAACTGCAATCGCTCCGCAAGCACTTCGGCTCCTTCGTTGCGGTTGACGGCCTGTCGTTCTCCGTCGCCGCCGGAGAGGTGCTCGGGTTCCTGGGGCCGAACGGAGCGGGCAAGTC
>DOJA01000177.1:7156-7444 GCA_003511945.1 Phycisphaerales bacterium
CCGAACGGAGCGGGCAAGTCCACCACGATGAAAATGGTGTGCGGCTTCCAGCGCCCCACCGCGGGCACCGCCGTCGTGCAGGGGTTCGATGTCTGCAGGGATCCGCTCGCGGTCAAGCGCGCGGTGGGCTACCTCCCCGAGGGAGCGCCCGCGTACCCGGACATGACGCCCGAGGCGTTCCTGCGCTTCTGCGCCGAGGCCCGCGGGTATTCCGGGGCCGAGGCGCGGCGCCGCGCGGGGGAGAGCGCCGAGCGGGTGCGCCTGTCGGGGGGCATGCGCCAGCCGATC
>DOJA01000177.1:7559-10764 GCA_003511945.1 Phycisphaerales bacterium
GCATGAGCCGGAGGTGCTGATCATGGACGAGCCCACCGACGGCCTCGACCCCAACCAGAAGCACGAGGTCCGCGAGCTCATCCGCGGGCTGGGACGCGACCGGGTGATCGTGCTCTCCACGCACATTCTTGAAGAGGTCGAGGCGGTCTGCACGCGGGCGGTCATCATCGCCCGGGGGCGCGTCGTGGCGGACACCACGCCCGCGGCCCTGCAGGCCCGCTCGCCCTCGCACAACGCGGTGCGCCTGCGCCTCCGGGGGCCGCACGCGGGGCTCGAGGCGGCCCTGGGCGGGTTGCCACGGGTGCGCGCCGTCGAGCGCCTGCGCGGAGACAACGGGAGCGACGCGGAACTCCGCGTCCTCGCGGCGGACGGCGCTGGGATCGTCGATGGCGTGCGCGAACTGCTCCGCGCCCGGGGGGTGCAGCCCGATGAACTCCGAGTGGAGCACGGGCGCCTGGACGAGGTCTTCCGGGCCCTGACCGCAGAGGGAGCGGAGAGCGGGGGCGCCGCGGCGGGGCAGGTCCGGCGTGAGGAGTCCAACTGAGATGCGTCCGATGCTCGCGGTGCTCAGGCGCGAACTGGCGGGCTACTTCGCCACGCCGGTGGCCTATGTGTTCATCGTCGTCTTCCTGGTTCTCACCGGGGTCTTCACCTTCAGCGAGGAACTGGGCAACTTCTTCTCGCGCGGGCAGGCGGACCTGGCGCCCTTCTTCTCGTTCCATCCCTGGCTCTACCTGTTCCTGATCCCCGCCATCTCGATGCGCCTGTGGGCGGAGGAGCGCCGCAGCGGGACGATCGAGCTCCTCCTGACCCTCCCCATCCCCCCCTGGGCCGCGGTGACGGGCAAGTTCCTGGCCGCGTGGGCGTTCACCGGGCTCGCCCTGGCGCTGACCTTCCCGATGTGGATCACCGTGAGCGTGCTGGGCCGCCCCGACCACGGCGCCATCGTGACGGCGTACATCGGTTCGTTCCTCATGGCGGGCGGGTTCCTCGCTGTCGGCGCGTGCGTCAGCGCGATGACCAAGAGCCAGCCCGTCGCCTTCGTGCTGACGACCGTCGCGTGCTTCCTGCTGCTGCTGGCCGGGTTCCCTTTCGTGCAGGACGCGCTGGCGGGCTGGGCGCCCCCTCTGGTGCGCGACGCGGTGGCGGGGCTCTCTTTCCTCACCCGGTTTGACGCCATCTCCAAGGGCGTCCTGGCGCTGCCCGACCTGCTCTTCTTCCTGGCACTGATCGGCGCAGCGCTCGCGGCGAACGCCATCATCATCGACCTGAAGAAGGCCGCGTGAACGACGGAGGGACCCCCGCGTGAACCGCCAGACCGACGCCCGCAACTCCGCCCTGCTCGCCATCGTCCTGCTGGTGGCGCTCTTCTTCGCTCTCACGATCGCCGCCGACGCGGCCCTGCGCGGAGCGCGCCTCGACCTCACGCAGAACCGGCTCTTCACGCTGAGCGCCGGCACCAGGAGCATCCTCGCCGGGCTCGAGGAGCCCGTGCACCTGACGCTCTTCTTCTCCGAGAGCGCCGCCCGCGGGCGCCCCTCGATCCAGGCCTACGGCAAGCGCGTGAGGGAACTGCTCGGGGAGTACCGCCGGCGCGCGCGGGGGCGGATCACCATCGAGATCCTCGACCCCGTGCCCTTCTCGGCCGCGGAGGACCGGGCGCGGCGCGAGGGCGTCGCCGGGATCCCCATCGACGAGGGCGCCGAGTTCTTCCTGGGGCTCGTCGGGACGAACTCCACCGACGGGCGCGAGGTGCTGCGGTTCCTCGACCCCGCGCAGGAGCGCCTGCTGGAGTACGACCTCACGCGGCTCATCCACAAACTGTCCAACCCGCGCCGCCCGGTGGCCGGGCTCATCAGTTCGCTCGCGCTGGAGGGGATGCCCCCCGCGCCGGGGATGCCCCCCGAGCTCGGGCGCCCCTGGCGGATCGTCGAGGAGATGCGCCAGCAGTTCGAACTGCGGATGATCGGCGCCGACGCCGCAGAACTGCCCGCGGACCTGGACCTGCTGGTGATCCTGCACCCCAAGCGGCTCCCCGAGCCCCTGCTCCGCGCGATCGACCGGTTCGTGCTGTCGGGCAAGGCCGCGGTGATCGCGGTCGATCCGCTGTGCGAGATGGACATCCCGCCGGAAGCCGCCCAGAACCCGATGGCCGCGATGACCGCCGATCGTTCCTCGGACCTGCGCGGCCTGCTGGGCGCATGGGGCGTGACTCTCGAGCCCGGGAAGGTGGCCGCCGATCTTGACAACGCGATGCGCGGGCGCTCGCCCGACGGGCGCGAGGTGCTCCCCTACCTTCAGTACATCGCGCTGCGCGAGGATGCGCTGAGCGCCGACGATCCCGTCTCCGGTGGGCTCGGATCGGTGCAGATGGCGACGGTCGGGGCCCTGCGCCACGATCCATCGAAGGGCGCCGCGTGGACCCCGCTGGTCCGCTCGTCGGCGCGGGCGTCGCTGCTGGACGCCTCCCGGCTCGCGTTCATGGCCGACCCGCGACAGATCGCCGCACAGTTCATCCCGGGGCAGGAACCGCTCACGCTCGTCGGGCGGCTGTCCGGCCCGGCCCGGTCCGCGTTCGACGATGGACCCGCGGAGGGGAAAGTCAACCTCATCGTGTTCGCCGACGCCGACATGTTCCACGACCGCTGGTGGATCCAGGAGGCGCGCCTGGGCAACCTGCTGCTGGGCTATCAGAAGCTGTCGGACAACGCCGACCTGCTCATCAACGCGATGGACAACCTGGCGGGGTCGAGCGACCTGATCTCGGTCCGGGCGCGCGGGGCGTTCAGCCGCCCGTTCACGCTCGTGGAGCGGATCCGGCGCGAGGCGGAGCAGCGGTACCTCTCCGAGGCCGACGCCCTCGAAGCCAAGCGCCGCGAGGCGGAGCAGCGCCTGGCCGAGCTCCAACGCGCCCGACCGGACGACGCCACCATGATCCTCACCCCCGAGCAGCGGGCCGAGGTGGACAAGTTCCGCGCCGAGCTGGCGGCGACCAACGACCAGCTCCGACAGGTGCGGTTCAACCTGAACCGGGATGTCGAGACGCTGGGACGGACGCTGAAGATCGTGAACACCGCGCTCGCTCCGGCGCTGGTGGCGCTGGGCGCCCTGGCGCTGACCGGATACCGCGGCGCCCGCCGGCGCGCCGATCGCCGCTCCATCGCCGGCCACGGCTAGAACCCCCCCGACCCCCCCCCGGCCCCGA
>DOJA01000210.1:0-4321 GCA_003511945.1 Phycisphaerales bacterium
AGCCTGCACGCGATGGTCGCCTTCGTCGTCAGCGGGATAGGGGCCCGGGTCGATGCCGTGGAGCAGACCGCTGGTCGGATCGCCGGGCTTGACGTAGCCATCGACAGGTTTGAGGAAACGATGCGTCCACTGGTTCTTCGCCTTCTGCACGCCGTTCCAGGTTTCGCCGTATTTCTTGTTCGACTCGCGGCCAAACGTGTAGCTGACGCCCGCACCGGCCATCAGATCGCCTTCGTACGTAGCGTCGATGAAGACTTTGCCGGCCACGGTCTTGCCGCTTTCGAGCGTGATGCCGGTGACGCGCTGGCCGTTCATGGTCACGCCCTTGACGCGCTTGCTGCCCGCTTCAAGGGGCGTGCGGTCGATCCGCTCGCCGTAGATGACGGGCACTTTCGCTTCCTCGCACATCTGCCGGAGGATCATCTCGGCGATCCTCGGCTCGAAGGTCCACATCGCGTCCTCGTCCTTGCGGTAGAACTTGTAGGTCGCGGCGGTGTCGAACGTCCACGCCTCCGGCTTGTCGTAGTGCTTCTTGACGCGCTGGTAGAACTCGCGCGAGATGCCGCCGATGACATTCTTGTTCCCGCTGTCGGTCCAGCCGAGCCCGCCGCTGGTCAGGCCGCCCAGATGATTCGAAGGCTCGATGATGATCGCGGTCCTGCCCATGCGCGCGGTTTGAATCGCCGCGGCAGCGCCGCTCGCCGTGCCGCCGTAGATCACGACGTCGTACTCGGCGACCGGTTGTGCCCTGGCGGCATTGGCGAGGCAAGCGATAGTGACGACGAGCGGGAACCAGCGAAGCATGGGGAACCTCCTCAGGTGGCTGCGAGCATGATACGTTTGTCCACCGCGGTGCTGGTATAGTGATTGAGGGGAAAAGTGCCGATGTCGCACGGGATCATTCGATCCTTGTCTTGAGTCTGTCCTGGCAGGTCCACATGCCATCGAGAATCGCGTCCAAGTTGAAACTTCGCGCCTTCACGCTGATCGAACTGCTGGTGGTGGTCGCCATCATCGCGATCCTGATCGGCATCCTGCTGCCCGCGCTGGGCAAGGCCCGCGAGGGGGCCCAGAAGATCAAGTGTGCCGCCAATCAACGACAGCTGGCGCTGTACATGACCCTGTACTCGGGCGACTTCAGCCAGCGGTACCCGATCCACCCGCAGTTCAAGGACGGCAAGCCCACCGGGGATCGAAGCAATCCGTCCCCTTCAGTTCCCACGGTGCTGAAGGGGCAGTATTGGGACGGAGGTTTCGCGGCGTACTTCTCGCTCAAGCAGGTCGGCGACAAGGGCCAGCACAGGCAGGGGCGTGAGGACCCGAACGCCATCGCCAAAGACAGCTACAACCTGCTCTACAAATTCACGAGCATCGGGCAGTGGCGACAGGTCGAGAACTCGCGGCCGATCATGTCTCCGTACTTTGAGGGTGCCGCCGATCTGCAGGTCCTCCAGTGCCCCTCGGACCGTCAGGACGGCGGGGATGTTGCCCGGGGCCAATACGACCAGCGGCTGCCCTACACGATCAGCTCGGAAGAGGATGTCATCTGGTACAACATCTCGTACTTCTACATCGCGGGATTGAAGGCCGACGAGGGATCCGAGATCGCGCTGCTCGGCGACGAGACCAACGCCTGCGACGACGGCGACCCCGGCAACCACAAGAGATCAGGCCCGGACATCAAGGGCACATTCCGCAAGAACTACAGCGACCAGAAGCTCAAGGGCTATCAGGCGCTCGACAACCACGGCACGCAGGGCGGCAACATCGCCTTCGCCGACGGCCATGTGGAGTGGGTCCCGCAGGGCGTCAGCGAGTACCCGACGGGCAATCAGACGGTCCCCGGTCCCTTCGGCACGGTCCGTCAGTGGGAGGCCATCGGCCTCGACCCGCACGACCGGATCTTCAGAACCATCGCCCAGAGGCGGAAGACCGGCACTTCGGAGATCCGCACGATCGATTGAGTTCCGCAAGGCACACTATGCGGTGTGTCTTCGTTGAGGGTTGCTATTCAGGGTTCACAGCACGGGCCGTAATTGGTTTGCGTGGTCGAAATATCGTCGAAGTCCACATCGCCATCGCAATCAGCGTCGCCGGGAATTCCGGGCCCACCAGTGTCGAGCCAGTTGTTGAGCGCCTCAATAACATCGTCGAAGTCAACGATGCCGTCGTGGTCGCTATCGCCGGGACAACTACAGACAAGGCGATTGAGATACATTGCTTCATCGGAAGTGTCGAGTATGCTGTCAAGATTTATATCAAGCAGTGCCGAGTAACTGCTGTCGGTCGCCGGAACAGAAGTACTCTGGATCCGCAGCCGTAGTTGTGCAAAGTCGCAATGGTCTACCGTGCCCGAACAGTCGAAGTCGCCGGGAGCGATGCTAGAGTTTCGAGCATTAATAAATTGCAAGAATCTCAAGGTATCATTTCCGTCAACTACTCTGGGGTCGTCAGAAGTTGATCCATTAAAGTCGTAAAACCGTGCGGACTCCGGATCGAAATTCTCGTGCATGGGATCGAACTTGCCAGACAGTATGTCGCTCTCAAGCGATGATACATCGGCGCAGTCAAGGGTGTCGTTGGAACTTAGATCAAAGTTTGACTTCTGGCCACCATTAATCGCGATGCTTACTGCGGAATCCCCCCCTGAGACCGTCGGTGATTCTATTTCCAGTTCTCCGTAGGTGGTGCCGCCAACAACTTCGAATTCCATACTATCGCTGCCGACGATCGATCCCTCATCCGTTTCGATCCAGGCGATAGATGGGTTGGCTGGCATCGAGATTGTCAAGAAGTGAATGGAATTATTGGTTTGGGGCGGATCGCCAGCGGTGCACATGCCGACTCCTGCATTGTACTGTACGATAACTTCAACGCGGTAAGTATGTTTGCCGGATATATTGTACAGTGTATTTAGTTGAGCACTAGCGATCGATTTTCCTCGGAGTGTGATGCAGCAAGTCTCTCCGCAACAGTGTCCGTCCGCAAACTCCTGAATAGTAGTAATGTAGTTCTTTTCTGGTGATCCGTTGGGCTCAGAAACTGCGTAGACACCGCCTCCCCCACCCACATAGCCTCCACATGATGAGCTTGGTGAAGCACTGGCCGTGAGAGGGAAGCCGGAATCTGAATCCGATTCGATACGCACTCCGCTACAATCGATAGCTGTGCCGCAGTTGGATCCCTCGTACTGATCTGTGACCACATTGGCGGCAGATGTCCAGCCCACCGCGGAAATCGGAGTCACGCTGCCGTACGAGAGATGTCCGGGTGCTGGTCGAATCGAATAGAGAATAAGGATATCCAGACGATCGAAGAATTCTCCAGCTTGGGTCGAGGTCGTCAGCGCCAATGTGGCACCAGCAGCGATAGCGAAGACATGCGGTTTGTGTCGCATATTGCGCCAATCTCCTTTTCGGTTCGACACTGATTCCCAAAGTTCGGAGCTTCCGCTCTCCGACCATCGGAGTCGCCTTTACGATAAGCGCTGCTGCATTTGGCCGTCAAGATAATTCTGGAGGGTTGCGTGTAAAGATCAATGTTGGCATACATTGCCCCAATCTCTGACGGGAGTACCTTTATCGACAATCCGATGTCGCTTTCGGCAACGGCCATGTGGAGTGGGTCCCGCAGGGCGTCAGCGAGTACCCGACGGGCAATCAGACGGTCCCCGGTCCCTTCGGCACGGTCCGTCAGTGGGAGGCCATCGGCCTCGACCCGCACGACCGGATCTTCAGAACCATCGCCCAGAGGCGGAAGACCGGCACTTCGGAGATCCGCACGATCGACTGACCCCCACGACTGACCCCCACGACTGACCCCCACGACTGACCCCCCATGACTGACGCCTGCGTTCTCCAGAAGTCCGAACCATCTTCGGGTTTTTGCTGGACGATCCCGGTCGGGTTGTGAAAATGGGGAAGCCCCGCGCGACTGTCGGACGAGCGCGGGCCGAACATCCACGGAGGTCAGCCATGGCCGCACGACTCGACAAGCAATCCGCTCAACCCTCCGCTCCTCGCGCCCCGCAGAATCCCCAGGGCCTCTCAAAGCCCGCGGGCGTTGAGCCCAAGTCCACGCCCTCGCTCGATCGGGACATCATCGCGCGGGCGGCGTACTTCCGCTGGCTCGAACGGGGCGGCGACGAGCGCACCAACTGGCTCGAGGCCGAGGCGGAGCTGAAGGGCAAGACTGCGCTCAAGCTCTGAGCGGCGCGGGGCGGTGCTCAGGACAGCCCACCGGGCGCCTTCAAGAAGGGGCGGGAGAAGAGACAGGCGGGCCGCCCGCCCCACCGAGAGACGGGCGGGCCGCCGGTCCCACC
>DOJA01000210.1:4470-11611 GCA_003511945.1 Phycisphaerales bacterium
CGGGACGCCTGTCCCACCAAAGAGGGGGAGGTCATTCTGCGCGGGGTCGTCAGGGGCAGCACGACTCCAGCCAGTTTGAGAGGATCGCGGTGATGTCGTCGAAGTCGACATCGCCGTCGCGGTCGGCGTCGCCGGTGATGGGGGGCTCGGGCGTGCCGATGGCGCCCCACACCGACAGGGCGTCGGTGATGTCGTCGAAGTTCACCACCAGGTCCGCGTTCGCGTCGCCAGCGCAGAGGGGGAACGCGCAGGGTTCATCGAGAATCTGCCAGTCATCGATCGCGCCCTCGACGATGTGCCCTCCTCCGGCGTCGGTGGCGACGAACTTCACCCGCATCTGGTCCGTGACCGCCAGGAAGTCGATCGGGCGGAAGGAGTGGTTGAACCACCCCCCGAACGCCTGCACGAAGGAGGTCCCCGCGAGGCGCTCGACCTCGGTCCAGGTGGCGCCCCCGTCGTTGGAGACGCTCACGAAGAAGGGGTCCTCGTTGAGGGCCTGCGTGTTCGTCGAGTACCAGCGCCAGTACGACACCCGTGCGTTCGGCGTCGCGGTCAGGTCGAAGACCGGGGAGTTGAGGGTCGTCGCGCCGAAGTCCACATCGTTGAACCCGGCGCTCTGCCCGGGAGTGTGCTGGCCGGTGATCCAGCAGTTCGTCCCGAGCCCGGGGGTTCGGTCCTCAGCGGGCTGGGCGGAGGTGCCGATCGGTGCCGCGCGCTCCCAGAGGCCGCTCGTGGCGCCGTCGGAGGGCGATCCCACGGTCCACCCGGGGTCGGGGGCCTCAAAGTCATCGTCGTCCAGCGTGACGGCCCCGCCCGTGACGAGCGAGACGAGCACAGCCGATGGCGCGTCAAGGGGGTCCGCCGCGATCCCGCTGAGGGTTCCCTCGGCGGTCGCGTAGACCTCGATGGTGTCGTCGCACAGCACCGCGGGGAGCGTCGCTTCGAAGGAGAGCGCCCCGACCTGCAGCACCGCGAGTTCTGTGAAGGGGCCGGGCTCGGCGCGGTAGTAGACGCGGACGCTCGACGGCACCAGGGCCTCGTCGCCCTCGTTCACGGTGACGCTGACCGTCGGCCCGCAGCCGGGGGCGAGGGCCGGGGGCAGCGCCGAGAGCACGACCGAGAGCGGAGCGGGCGCCGACTCCAGGTCGCCCGAGACCACCAGCGCGTAGCCCTGCAGCCCGACATTCACCCCGGTGGCCCGCACGCGGACGGACCACTCCCCGGGCGTCGGCGCCGCGACGGCGGCCTGCTCGACATTGTTCAGCGCGTCGGGCGCTCCGCCGGTGATCGATGCGCCGGCGCTGAACACATTGCCCCGGTACACCTGCCCCGCGGGGTCCACGAGTTCAAGATCGAGGTTGTTCACGAGCGCCACATCGGCGCCCGCCAGCGCGGGCGGGTCGGTCCAGACGAGCGTCACCCGCAGCGGCGCGCCCCCCGACAGCACCGTCAGCCCAGCGCTGCGCGATTCCCCGGTGGTCAGCCCGTCGGCGTTGCGGACATCCTCGATGAGCAGGTCGGAGGCGTCGCCGGTGAAGTGCAGCGTGTTGTCGGCGAGGAGGCGGCCCCAGCCCTCCTGATTGGACGGGAACCCGGCGACGCCGATCATGTCGACCGTCGCGTTGAGCAGCGTCGCCTTGATCAGCGCGCCCGAGGGCGTGAAACCGTCGGGAGCGTTCGGCGCGCCGGAGGGGTAGAAGCCCTCGGTGTAGTACTGACGCGCCAGCGCCGCTGCGCCTGCGATCGCGGGGCAGGCCATCGAGGTGCCCGAGAGAAGCGTCGTGCCGCAGAGGGTGTTCACGAGCGCGGCGTCGATCGAGCAGCCCGGCGCGAAGATCTCCGGCTTGCGCCGCCCGTCGGCGGTCGGGCCGGTGCCCCCGAAGCAGTGGTTCACCTGCCCGGGCGCGGGCTGGGTGGCGCCGACCGCCAGCACATTCTTGGCGTTCTCGGGCGTCCGCAGGTGCTGGAGGTTCGTCGCCGAGAAGCACACGAGCGAATCCTCGTGGTCGTACGCGAAGGAGTCGAGCCCGCGGCACATGGAGGAGTACCACCCCAGCGAGTCGTCGCCCCAGGAGTTCGAGTGGATCCTGGCCCCCTGCGAGTGGTGCAGCGAGAAGAGGTTGTAGACGCTCATCTCCGTGAACGATGGGCGGGGGGCGTACACCAGTTTCGCGTTGTAGGCGACGCCGCGGGTGTTGGCCTCGGCGCCCGCGTCCCCGGCGGCGATCGACGACACATGCGTCCCGTGCGAGAGCTTGCCGAGCGCTCCGTTGTAGGCCAGCACCTTGCGATGCCCCGGGCCGGGCGTGTTGCCCCCGGGGCCGTTGTCCTTGAAGGAGCAGTGGTCCATGTCCAGGGCGCTGGTGGCGCCGTCGATGACGCCGATGATCTGCCCTTCGCCGCGGAGCCCGGCGTCGTAGAGGGGCGTGACATTCGCGATGTTGGACTGGAGGATCCAGCGCGTCGCCAGCGTGCTGCGGTCGGTCAGCTCGGGGGCGTCCTCGATGAACTGCACCTCCGGGCGTGCGGCCAGGGCCGGGATGAGTCGCGTGTCCAGCGTCGCCACGATGACAGTGTCGCCCGCGAGAGTGTCCACCCGGTGGACGGTCTTGGCGCCCGCCATCGCCTCGATCGCGTCGAGCACGCCGTCGGCCCCGGCGCCCCTGAAGAGCGTGATGAGCACCTGCGACCGCCCGCCCCGCGCCAGTTCGCGCCGCTCCGGGGTCTGGAACCCGCGCCGATTCAAGTCGGGGGCGAGCTTCATTCGGTCGTCGAAGGGCGACTGGCCCACGACGAACTCCAGCCCGGCCGCGCTATCCTCGTTGGCGCCGGAGAGATCGGCGATCAGCGCGCCGGGGGGCACGAAGGCCTCGATCCGCACGCCCGCACGGGCGAGCCGCGCCTCGCGTTCGGGGGTCAGGGGTCCGTCGAGTTCAAGAACCGTTCGGCGGGCGCCCGGACGGCGGGCCTCGCGGACCATCTCCCGGAGGGCGCCTGCGCCGCGGGATTCGATCGGCAGGCCGCGCAGGGTGTGGCGGTCGGTGCGTAGCGAGAGGCGCGTGGTCCGCTCGTCGCGCTCATGCGCCCGTGGATCGCCATCGGGCCGCTGGCCGGCGCCCGGAGTGACGGCCGCCGCGACGCCCGCCAGCGCGACGACCCACGACAGGGCGCGCCGGGGGTGGGCACTCTTGGAACATCCGATCACGATGGCTCGCCTCCGGAGGCCGATGGTTGGGGGGATCCGCACGGTTGCCCCCCTCAACTGTAGGGGTCGGGGGTGCGCGGGGATCCCATCCCGGTCGATCCGCCCGGGGGGATTCATCGACAAAGATTGGGCCGGGCGTCAGCCCCGGGTTCCCGGACCGTCGCTCGAGGGCGGCTCACCGAATGACTTCAAAGACGGCCAGCAGAGACGGGCGGGCCGTCCGTCCCATCCGGGGGGGCGCAAGGTCATTCTCCGTGGGGCCTTCAGCCGTTCTTGGCGGTCCTGGGTTCGACCGGCTTGCCCCAGTTGGCCAGGACATGGGTGATGTCGTCGAAGTCGACCACGCCGTCGCCGTTGGCGTCGCTGGCGGTGGAGAAGCGGTCGTCGCCTGCCTTGGCGCCCAGGTTCTCCTGGACCAGAGCCAGGAAGTCCTTCCCGTAGGTGGCCGGGGCCTGGGGAGTGCCGGAGGCGGGCTTGCCCCAGTTGGCCAGGACATGGGATGTGTCGTTGAAGTCCACCACGCCGTCGCTGTTGGCGTCGGCCAGGGTTGAGTACCCGGCGCCCCCCTTGGTTGCGCCGAAGCCGTTCTGGATGGCGGCGAGATGGACCTTGCCGAAAGTCGAGAGCGCCGGGTCCGTGAGCGTGTCGGGTGTTCGAGTGGCGGAGGCGTTCAGCGCTGGGGAGGGCGGGGCCGGTGCGCCGCTGATCGTGCGCTGTGGGGCAGTTTCGGCGCGTTGAGGGCGCGATCGCTGCGCGTCCGCCGGTTGCGCGATCGTCCGCGCCTGCTCGCGCGTGAGCACGCGGTACGACGCTCCCCCCCCCCCCCCCGGACGCGCCGGGCCGGGACAGGATCTGGCGGCTGAGCGACGCAGCAGCGGAGGGATCGACACGCATGGCTGGCCCCTTTCGTTCCGCGGCCCGGCTTCGGACCGCTCCAGAATCAGAGGAATCCAGCACAACCCGCGTGCCAAAGCGTGGGGGGTTCAGCGGCGGGACCGGCGCGGGCGTCGCGGGGGCGGGGAAAGGAAGGGGACCAGCTCCGGGGGGAGTTCCCGCAGTTTGCGCCGGGCGGCCTTGGCGATCGCGTAGTGCAGCGAGGCGTGCATTCGGCGTCGGACGGCGTCGGTCACCTGCACGCCGTAGCGTTCCATGGCGTCCAGGGCCCACGCCCAGGCGTGGTACTCCTCCAGGCACCGGGGCTTGTAGCGTGTGAATCCGATGGCGTGGTGGCCGATCTCGTGCAGGAAGATCGCCGCGGACATCGGCCCCTTGGGGCGGGGGGCCTCGATGAGGCGTGACACCTCGCCCGTCTCGTAGCGGACCTCCCAGGCGACGCCCGTCATGCTGGAGCGCCAGCGCCGGACGCGCACGGCGTGGAGCGCGAGCAGTTCGCGCGTCAGCCGCTCGTAGCGCTCGGCGGCGGGCGTGGAGCGGGCGCCGCCGGGCCTCGCGGCGCGCGCGGGGCGGGCTTGGGGAGCGGGCTTCGCCTGTGCGGGCGCAGGGGCGACGGGCGCGGGCGCCTTTCGTCGGGGAAGCAAGTCCCACAGGGTCAGCACGACCCACCTCCGATCAGGCGCTCGTCGGCCTCGGCCCGCTGCCCGCGGGCGAAGTCGGCCCATGCCATCGCCCTCTTCCCGGCGGGCTGGACCTCCAGCAAGCGGACGACCGAACCCCCGGCGCCGGCAACCAGGCCCGCGAACGGATCGATCAGCGCGCCCGGGGCTGCCTCTTGTTCGACTTCAGCAGGCCCGGGTTCCGCTCGGAGCAGTTTCAGGGGCTGACCCCGCCACGAGACGGTCACTCCGGGCCACGGGCTGAGCCCGTTGATCCGGCGGCTGAGCCGGAAACCAGAGTCGTCAAAGTCCAGTCGTCCGTCCTCGCGCGAGAGCTTGGGGGCCAGTGTGACGAGGGACTCGTCCTGTGCGCAGGGCGTCAGCGTGCCGGCCGCGTGGCGGTCGAGGACCTGCAGCACGAGCGCCGGGCCGTCGGAGGCGAGCAGATCGTGCAGTTCGCCCGCGGTCTGCGCCGGCCCGATCGGGCGCGAGGACTGCGCCAGGATCAGCCCCGCGTCCATGCGGTCGGCGAGGGTGATCACGGAGTTTCCCGTGCGTGCATCGCCGGCCAGGACGGCGTGATTGATCGGGGCCGCTCCGCGCCAACGGGGGAGCAGCGAGGCGTGCAGGTTCGCCGCGAAGACGCCCTCAAGGAGCGCCCGCCCCAGCTTCTGTCCGAAGGCGATGACGATCCAGGCATCGGCGCCGAGCACCCGGAGGTGCGCGCACACTCCGGGCTCGTTGACGGAATCGGGTTTGAGCAGGGGCACGCCCGGGGCGTGGGCGCCTGCCCACTCGCCGATCGGGGTGGGGGTGAGGCGCAGGTTGCGTCCAGAGGGTTTGTCGGGCTGCGAGACGATCGTCAGGAGTTCGTGGCGGGCGTGGAGCGCAGCGAGCGTCGGCACGCCGAACGCTCCTGAGCCGAAGAAGACGATCCTCACGAGGGGCGTCCCTGGGCGCCGTCTTCCAGGTCCCGCACGCGGGCGCGGTTGCGCAGCCGGGAGGCGGGCGTCATGCGGTCGAGGATGAGCACGCCTTCGAGGTGATCGACCTCGTGCTGCCAGCAGCGGGCCAGCAGCCCGGCGCCGCGTTGTGTGAACCGGCGCCCCTGGAGGTCGAGGGCCGTGATCGTGATCTGAGATGGGCGCCGGACCTCGCCGTGGATTTCAGGGAGACTCAGGCACCCTTCTTCCATGGGCGTCAGGTCCCGCTCGGGGTCGGAGAGCACGGGATTGATGTAGACCGTCGGGGCGCCGGTGGCGGTGGGGGTGTCGCTCTCGGGCGAGCGGGGGTCGTCGGGGTCGTCCGACGCCGGGACATGGGCGACGAACAGTCGCCAGGGCAGCCCGACCTGATTGGCCGCGAGGCCGATCCCGTCGGAGGCGAACATGAGTTCGATCATCCGCAGCGCGACAGCGCGGACCTCGTCGGTGATGCCCTCGACGGGCGTGGACCGCGTGCGGAGGATGGGCGCGGGGTAGGTAACGACTGCGAGCGTGCTGGGGTCAACGGGCATCCGGGGGCCAGTGTAGAGCGCACTGCCCGGCCCGGGCGGGTGGGGCGAACCATGCCGGAACCATGTGCTCTCCGATGGTCGGCGGTGTGACTCATCGCCGCTTGAGCGGGGCCGGCCCTGCGCGAGTGACCGCGAAGAACGCACCCTCGGCGACGCCAGACCCCGAATCGCCGCTACATCCCGTGGCGGGCCGGGTCGCCCTGGGTCTCGCGGACCTTGGAGAGGGTGGCGCCCTCCATCAGGTAGAGCCCCAGGAGCCAGTTGCCCTTGACATAGGGGTCGACGACGAACTTGCCCTCGATGGTGCCGAAGGAGGTGAAGCGATCCCGTCCGGTGGCGGCCTGGGCGAGGCGGACCTCGATGGCGTCGTAGGGCGTGGGGGGCACGCCGATGCAGCAGCCGTCCCACATGTTGCGCATGGAGAGCATCTCGTCGTTGGCGGCGGCCATGATGGGGAAGGCGACATAGCCGGTGATGCGGACCTGCTTGCCGTCGAGCATGGTGATGCGTTCGGGGAGACGGAGCTTGCCCATGCGGGGCTGGTAGGTCTCGGAGGCGGAGACCAGCAGGTCCCAGGAGACCTCGTAGGGGTCTTCGCGCGTGCCCGTGCCACGGACGGGGAAGCGCTCGTCGAAGAGGAGCCAGCCGTCGTCGGTCTTGCGGACGCGGGCTTTGACGACCTCTTTGAACTTCTCGGACGGGATGACCTCTTCGGGCGGGGCGTCGGCTGCGGCGCCGGGCGCGGCGCCGGGCGCGGTGCCGGGAGCGGCGAGGGGCGCGAGCGCGGCGACAGGCGGTGGGCTGTCGGGGCGCTCCACTTCGGCGGCGGCGAGGCCGAGCAGTTGATCGAGCTGAGCGAGGGGATCG
>DOJA01000210.1:11751-13143 GCA_003511945.1 Phycisphaerales bacterium
AGGGCGGGGGCCGGTGCGGGGGCCGGTGCGGGCGCCGGTTCCGACGCGGCGATCGTCGCAGCAGGGGCCGTTGGTGCCGGCCAGGCGGGCACCTCCGCGGGAAGGACGGTCACCGGGGCGGACTCGAGGACATCGGTGACGAACTCAATGGGTGGTTCGGGGAGCGCGCCCCCGGAGGGGGGAGTGGACGCTGGGCCGGTCGGGGCCGCCCCCGGCGCGGATGCAGGGGCGGGCGCGGGTGCCGGCGCGGCGGGTCCGGGCGCGGGGCGGAGCGCCACGAACGCGGTGGCGAGGACGAGAGCGAGCACTGAAAGCCAGAACCACTTCATCGCGCGGGTCGGTCCTTTCGGGGGTCAGCCGATGGGGCGGAGGTTGCGGGCCACGGGGGTACGGTAGGCCATGAGGGCGGGGACGACTCCCGCCAGGGCGGCGAGGGCGATCGTGGCGACGACGACGAGGAGCGTCGCGTCAAGGGGGAGCATCGGCTGGACGACCAGCCCGAGGCGCTGCTTCAGCACCCCGGCGACGAGCAGGCCGCCAAGGAGCGCAATCGCGACGCCCAGCACGGTCCCGCCAGCGCCAAGAAGGGCGGACTCGGTGACGATCAGCCCGAAGACCCGTGCCCGGCTGCACCCCAGCACGCGCAGGACCGCGATCTGGCGCCGGCGCTGCTCCATCGAGTTGTAGAGAGCGAGCATGATCGCGATGGCGCTGGAGATCATCACCACGCCGGCCATGGCGACAAACAACTGGTCGATGTTGGAGACGATCGAGAAGAGCTGGCGGATCTGGTCCGTGGGCGAGGCGACCGTGAGGGACGGGTCGTCGCGCAGCGTCCGGAAGACCTGCGGCAGCACGGCGCTGACGGACTGACCGGGGCGCGTCAGCACGCGGAGGTACGCGCCGGTGATCAGGCGGTCGGCGTCCGAGAGATCGGCAACGGTGGTGACCCCGGCGCGGGGATCCTCCGCGAGGCGCCGGTCGTGGGCGTGGAGGATCCAGGAACTGTCGAGGTTGATGAACAGGGCGCGGTCGTGGCTGCTGGCGGTGGGGGCGAGCAGGCCGACGACCTTGAACGCGAACTCGGTGTGGACATGGGGCTCGATGGACGCGGCGCCCTCGCCGGCGATGGCGGTGGCGCGGGGGACGCCGTGCGTGACAAAGATCGTGTCGCCGAGCGCCAGCCCGGTGGTTCGGGCGGCCTGGGCGCCGACGACGACCTCGAGTTCGCGTTCAAAGGCGCGTCCGGCGGCAAACGCCCAGGGCGTGTCGGGGTCGGGGCGGAAGTCCGTGAAGAATGCGGTCGTGGTCGCCAACACCGGGAGCCCGCGGTAGGAATCGCCCAGCTGGACGGGGACGGCCCACTCGAGGGGGAGCGCGGCGGGGGAATCG
>DOJA01000210.1:13240-13553 GCA_003511945.1 Phycisphaerales bacterium
GGGAGCGCGGCGGGGGAATCGGGGTCGGTCAGCCGGAGGAGCTCGCGCCAGGCGATGGGGCGCGCGGGGGCGTTGGCGTAGAACACGCCGTTGAGGACGGAGACCATGGGAGAGGAGTCGCGGCTGACAAGAAGATGCATGTTCCCGGCGCCGCGCTCGAAGGCGCGCTCGCCGGAATCGCGCATCGAGAGCAGCACCAGCATCAGTCCGACGGCCACGCCGACCATGAGCACGGTGGTCGCGCTGGAGAACGCGCGAGCGGTGATGCTGCGCTGAATGATGGTGAAGTCAGTGAGGGCCATGGAGGAACGGG
>DOJA01000066.1:0-196 GCA_003511945.1 Phycisphaerales bacterium
ATGTCGATGCCCGACTCGATGATTGTGGTGGCGACGAGGATGTCCGCCTGGCGGGTGACGAACTTCCGCATGACCTCTTCGAGTTCGTCGTCGGGCATCTGCCCGTGGCCGACGACGATGCGGGCGTCCGGCGCCAGGCGCTGGACATCGTCGGCGACGCTCTTGATGTTGTGGACGCGGTTGTGGACGAAGAAGA
>DOJA01000066.1:477-4589 GCA_003511945.1 Phycisphaerales bacterium
CCGAAGCGCTGCTCCTCGTCGACGATCACCAGCCCGAGGTCGGCGAACCGGACATCCTTCGACAGCAGCCGGTGCGTGCCGATCAGGATGTCCACCTGCCCCTTGCGCGTGGCGGCGAGGACGGCGTTCTGCTCCTGTCGCGTCTTGAAGCGGGAGAGCGACTCGACTTTGAAGGGGTACGCCGCGAAGCGCTCGCGGAAGGTCTTCTCGTGCTGCTCGGCCAGGAGCGTGGTGGGGACGAGCACCGCGGCCTGTCGCCCGGACTCGACGGCCTTGAACGCGGCGCGGATGGCGAGTTCCGTCTTGCCGTAGCCCACATCGCCGCAGAGGAGGCGGTCCATGGGGCGCGGGGTGGCCATGTCCTTCTTGATCTCCGCGAGGGCGGCGAGCTGGTCTTCGGTCTCCTCGTAGGGGAACTCGGCCTCGAACTCCTTCTGCCAGGCGGTGTCGTCCGGGAATCGAACGCCCGGCAGGTGCTCGCGGGCCGCCTGCACGCGGAGCAACTCGGCGGCGAGGTCGCGGACGGAGTCCCTGACGGAGTCCTTCTGGTTCTGCCACCGCTTGCCGCCCAGCGCCGAGAGCGCCGGGCGGCCCCGCGATCCGCCGATGTACTTCTGCACCTTCTCGATCTGCGTGACCGGGACATGCAGCTTTCCCCCGCCTGAGAACTCGAGGGAGAGGTACTCCTCGGTGGCGCCCCGGGGGCCATCGCCGTCGCCCCGGGCCTTGCGGAAGGCCTCGTCGGTCCGCTCGTCGGCCGTCAGGCGCGGCCCGCGGGGCTTCATGGACTTGAGCCCGAGGAACTTGGCGATGCCGTGGTCGGCGTGAACGACGAAATCGCCCGGCGCGACCTCGATGAACGCGTCGGTCGAGCGCCCCGCCTTGATGCGACGGATGCGCCGGCGCGTCTGGTGACGGTGGAGGAGTTCGTGGAACGGAACAAAGGCGAAGCGCGGCTCGTCGGGCTCGCCCCACACGAAGCCGCGGTGGAGGTAGGCGATGTCCGACTCCACGGGCGCTCCGGGCGCGAACTCCGCGAGGAGCTCGGTGAGGCGCTGGTGCTCGCCCTGGTTCTGACAGGTGACAACGACGCGGCTGTGGGCGCTCATCGCGCCCAGTTCGCGGACCGCCTCGCCCGCGTCGCGCGAGAAGTCCGCCAGCGGATGGGCCGGGAGCGCGATGACCCCGCCCTCCGCCCCTCGCTGCGCCGTCGCGGCGCTCGCGTGCGCGAACTGGCTCAACTCCACGACGCAGCGCAGGCGCCCGCGCAGGGCCTTGAAGACCGCGGGCGGACCGAAGACCCCCCGGGCGTCCGTGACGCGCTCGTAGTACCCCCGCGCCTGCTCCGTGACCTCCATCGGCTCGACGATCACCCCGATCGCGTCGCCCGGGAACAGGTCCATGACGCTGACCGTGCCCTCGTCGGAGCCGAGCGAGGCGGCGTTCGCGCCCACCAGTTCGATCTCCGTGAGCCGCCGGTCCGAGCCCATGGTGTCCAGGTCGATCTCGAACATGGACTCGATGTCGTCGCCGAAGAAGTCGACGCGCACCGCGGGGCCGCCCGGGGGGAAGACATCAAGGATCCCGCCCCGCACCGCAAAGTCCCCCGGCTCCTCGGCGGCGTCGGCCCGGCGGTACCCGGCGCCGTCCAGCCAGCGGACGATCGCCGACAGCCCGCGCGGGTCGCCCGGGCGGAGCGTGAGCGCCAGGGCGTCGAGCCGGTCCGGCGCCGGGACCGCCTGCATGAGCGCCTGCACCGGACAGACGAGCACCCGCGGGCCGCTGAACCCGGCCAGGAGCGCCCGTTGCACGCCGAGCCGCTCGGCGAAGAGTTCGAGACTGACGCTCGACTCCCCCGGCAGGAGTTCGAGCGCGGGGAAGCGCACCGCGTCGCGCTCCAGGGTGTGGAGTTCGTCCACCGCTTCGTCGGCGTCGTCGAGGTGCGCGACGACCAGCACCACGGGGCGCTCCGTCCGGTGCGCGAGCGCCGATGCGACGAGCGAGGCGGACGAGCCGGCGATCCCCCGCACCGGAACGGCGCTGGCGCGGTCCGACGCCGACGCGAGCGCCGTGATCGAGGGGTGGCTGTCAATGGGTTCGAGGATCGAGCGCATGCGCGGGCGCCCAAGGGCGGCGCGGGCGGCCCCGGGTGATCGGGAACGGGTGAGCAGGTCCAGTTTATAGTCCCTCACAGAATGACCCACCCCGTCTGGTGGGACAGGCGTCCCGCCTGTCGCTCCTCGCCCTCTCTGTGTCATTCTGCGAGGGGCTTCATGTAAACCGTTTTAGCGCGCTCTCTCGCTCGTCGTGCGCGCCGGATCAACTGCTGAACAGGCGCCCCAGCCGCTCGCGCGCCTCCGGCCCGTCGATGACCTCCGCGGAGAGTCGAGCGCCCCGGCGGACCATCGCCTCCAGGTCCGGGCCGTCGAGTTCGTTGAGCAGCGCCTTGGTCGCCCGGAGCGCCGCGCCCCCCGCCCTGGCGATGCGCTCGACGATCGCCTCGACCTCGCTGTCCAGCCGCTCGATCGGGACGACATGCGCGACCAGCCCCAGCTCGTGCGCGCGCAGGCCGGTCATCGTGCCCCCTTGCAGGAGGATCCGGCGCGCCCGCCCCGCCCCCACCGCCAGCACCAGCCACGGCGCGACCACCGCCGGGCACACGCCCAGGTCCACCTCCGGGTAGCCCAGCTTCGCCTCCGGGTGCGTGACGCTGATGTCGCACACCCCCACCAGCCCGCACCCGCCCCCGATGGCCGCCCCGTTCACGCGCGCGACCGTGACCGGCGCCAGCCGGCGCAGCTTGATCGTCAGTTCCGCGATCGACGACAGCAGGCGCAACGGCGCCCCCGCCTCCATCAGCACCGCCTTCAGGTCCATCCCGGCGCAGAAGGTCGGCCCCGCGCCCTTCACCACGCACACCGTGACCCCCGCCCCCGGGGCGCGCGCCAGTTCGTCCACCCGCGCGTGGAGCGCGTCGAGCAGCTCCTGCGACAGGGCGTTCCGCTTGTCCGCCCGGTTCAGCGTGAGCCGCGCTATCGGGCCTTGGATGTCGAGCGTCGCGAGTTCAGACATGAGAGGGGGAGATTCACCACAGAGACACGGAGGCACGGAATGGGAGAATCGAATGGGTTCAGAAGGGGGAGAATTCACCGCAGAGACGCGGAGGACGCGGAGAAGGAACAGGATGGTTCAGGACAATGCAGGGGACAGAATAGCCGCGGAAGGCATCGCTGGCGGATGTCGCAACTCCTCTTCCCCCCTCCGCGCTCTCCGCGCCTCTGCGGTCAACTCCTCCTCACACCCCGCCGAACAGCGTCGCCAGGCGCTCCCGCTCCTCGCGCGAGCCGACGATCGCCAGCGACGCCGCCAGCGCCGTGTCGAGTTCCGCGTCGCCCAGCGTGCCTTCCACCTCGTTCAGCCACCGCTTCGTCGCCGCCAGCGCCCCGGGCGGTTTGCGGCCCAGCGCGCCCGCCTCGATCTGCGCCCGGGGCACGACATCCTCGGGGATCTCCGTGCACAGGTCGAGCAGGCCGATCCGCTTGGCCTCGTCGCCGTCGATCAGGGCCGGGTCGAGCAGCCGCGCCCGCGCTGCGCGCTCGCCCACCGCGCGCCGCAGCGTCGGAGCCGACACCGCGGGTGAGATGCCCAGCGACACCACGGGGTAGCCGTACTTCCCGCGCCGGTCGCCCACGACCAGGTCCGCGGCCCCCAGCAGCGCGCACCCTCCCGCGATCGCGCCCCCGTGCGCCGCCGCCACCACCGGCACGCGCCCGCGGCGCAGCGCGCGGATCGCCCGCGCCAGCCCCCGCAGCATCTCCGCCAGCGGCGTCGGATCATCGCGGCACAGCGACAGGTCGAAGCCCGCGCAGAACACGCTCCCCTCGCCCCGCAGCACGATCGCGCGCACCGACGGGTCCGCGTTCAGCGCCTCGGCCCGCACGACCATTTCGTCCAGCATCGCGGGCGTGAGCGCGTTGCGCTTCTCGGCCCGATCGAGCACGATCTCCGCCACGCCTGCGAATCCCGGCCCGCCGTGGTCCAGGCGTTCGGTACGGATCATGCCTGTCCCCCCTCCCCCCCGGGGGGTGGGGGAGGGCCGGGGAGAGGGAGAC
>DOJA01000053.1 GCA_003511945.1 Phycisphaerales bacterium
GCGGCCGGCGCGCTGGCGCTCGCCGGGCTCGCGACGCTCATGGGCCGATCGCGGGGCGGCGACGGGCGCGACGCGCTGCTGCTGCCGGAACTCGGCGCGAGGATCAACCACGCCGCGGCCGTCAGCGTGCGCCAGGGCGACCACGCCGTCACGCTCACGCGGGCCGGGGAGGGCTGGACCGTCGCAGAGCTCGACGGGTACCCGGCGAAGTTCGAGAGCGTCAAGCCCTTGATCCTGTCGCTCGCCGAGGCACGCACGGGCGAGCGCAAGACCTCCAGGCCCGACCTGTACCCCCGCATCGCCGTGCAGGACCCGGGGCCGGGCAGCCCCTCGGTCGGCGTGACGATCACCGATGCCTCCGGCGCCCCGATCGCGTCGGTGATCCTCGGGAACACCACGACGGCGGGCTCGGCGAACTCCCGGTTCCTGCGCCCCGCGGGGGACGCTCAGTCATGGCTGGTGGTGGGGTCCTTCGACGCGCCGACGGACCCCCTCGCCTGGGTCGACCGCGAGATCATCCGCCTCGGACCAGAACTCGTCGCCTTCGTCCGGACGGAACTGGAGGGCGACACGCTCACCGTCGCCAAGGGGCCGGGCGGCTCGCTCACGGTGGAGGGCCTGCCGGACGATCGCGAGCCCCGAGTCGCGTCCGAGCTGCAGCGGATCGTTGGTGCGCTCTCCGACCTGACCCTCGCCGGCGTCGCGGCACATCCCTCGACTGAAGTGCCGGTGGACGCGGGGGCGCGGACAACCGTCTTCGCCCGGACCGACGGCGTCGCCCTCTCGGTCCGCTCGTGGAGCGAGGGCGAGAAGCGGTGGATCACGCTGAGTTCCTCACTCCCCGCGGGCTCGGAAGTCTCCCAGGACGCGCGCCTGCAGCACGAGGACTACACAAAGCGGTTCTCCGGATGGCGGTTTGCCCTGGAGGAATCGCGGTTCGATGCGCTGAGGCCATCGCCGGACGCCCTGAGCCGCCCGAGGGATGCCGAGGGCCCGCCCGAGCCGAAATGAGAGACCGGCCGCTCGATCGGCGGATCCGGAGAGTCCGCCCGCCGAGCGAATCGCCCACCCCGCGCCCGACCGCAGTGCCTCCTGCGGCTCGGCGTCAGACCTGAATGGCGACGGGTGGACTCGAACCACCGACCTGAGGGTTATGAATCCTCCGCTCTAGCCGGCTGAGCTACATCGCCTTACGAACAACCTCGGGCAGGTCAGGCCGAAGGCGATCCATCGTATCCGCTCGCGTCGGGCTGTTCAATGGGAGCGCTGGCGGTCATGAGCGTCCGCTGAAACGCAACCCGACTCCGCCCGTAGACGGTGACAAGCAAGAGCCCCGCGCAGAATGACCTCCCCTTGGTGGTGGGACGGGCGGGCCGCCCGTCTCTCCTGGCCCTCTCTGAGTCATTCTGTGAATGGAGGGCTCTGAGGAATCCCACGATGAACGGAGCGCCTCGGCTCAGCAAGTCGGCTGCCAGCGGTCTGGTGCTCGTGGTTGCGGCGTTGGGGCTTGACATCCCGGCCGCGTCGACTCATTCGGCCGCCCCGCCTGCGCCTGGAGCGCATGCAGCCAGACCCCGTGTCGACGAGTTTGTGTTCAGGAGCGAGGTGTTCGGGAACACGAGGACCATCCGAGTCCTGCTGCCCCCCGGGTACGACGACCCCAAGAGCACGCCAACGCGCTACCCGGTGATGTACTTCACCGACGGTGTCGCGGTGTTCGCCCCTCCCGGACGGAACCTTCCTGCAGTGGCGGAGGAGCTGTGGGAAGCGAACGCACTGCCGAGGTTGATCCTGATCGGCGTGGACAACGGCGCCTGCACCCGCGAGAGCACGAACCCGCTGGCCGATCGGGCTTCGGAGTATCTCCCCTATCAGGACCAATCGTGGGACGAGCCGCGTCCGGAGGCCCGTGGCGGGAGGTTCCCTGCGTTCCTGATCGACGAAGTGATGCCCGAGGTCGCACGACGCTACCGCGTGGCGACGGGAGCGGGCTCGACCGGCCTGGGGGGTTCCTCTTACGGCGCCATCGCTGCCCTGCATGCGGTCCTGCAGCGCCCGGGCGTGTTCGGACGGGTCTTGATCGAAAGCCCCTCGCTGCACATCGGGAGTGGCGCCATGCTGCGAGACGCCGCGGACGCAAGGGCATGGCCCGCGCGGATCGCGCTCGGCGTCGGCACCGCCGAGGGCGATACGCCGGACACCCGGCTGAACATGGTCGATGACTGCCTGCGATTGCGCGACACGATCCGCGCCGATCCGCGCGTCTCCCTGCAAGTGACCATCGAACCCGGCGCGGAGCACGGTGAGCCGGCGTGGCGGGGGCGACTGCCCGGCGCGCTCTCCTGGCTCTGGGCCGAGTGATCACTCCAGAATGTCGTTCAATCGACCTTGGCGGCGTCGGGCGACCGCGCCCACCGGACCTGGCCCGCGCCGGGGTGCTTCCGCTGGAGCGCCGCGGCGAGCAGGCCCATGAAGCACGGCTCCGGGCGCAGCGGGCGCCCGAGCAGTTCCGGGTGGAACTGGGCGGCGAAAAAGAAGGGGTGGCCGATGCCCTCCGGCGCTTCGCCCGGCGCGGGCAGTTCAAGAATCTGCATGATCGGGTGCTGCGGATGACGCCCGGAGAAGATCATCCCCCCGGCTTCCAGTCGCTCGATGAACAGGGGATCGACCTCGTACCGGTGGCGGAACCGGTGGCGGATCAGGTCCTTCCCGTACAGGTAGTGGGCGAGCGTCCCGGGCTGGATGGCGACATCCTGCCCGCCCAGACGCATGGTGCCGCCCAGTTGCTCGACCTTCTTCTGCTCGGGCAGTTCGCTGATGACCGCCTGGGGGCAGTTGGGGTCGAACTCGGTGGAGTTCGCCTCCTTCAGCCCCACGACATGGCGGGCGAACTCGATCACCGCGCACTGGAACCCCAGGCAGATGCCCAGGAACGGCAGCCCCGTGGTGCGGCAGTGGCGGACGGCGGAGATCTTGCCCTCGACCCCCCGGCTCCCGAACCCCCCCGGGACGATGACCGCGTCGCAGGCCGCCAGCCGTTCGGGGATGTTCTGATCGACCAGCTCGGTGGACTCGATCCACTCCAGCTTGGCGGTGCACTCCAGGTGGGTGGCGCAGTGCTCGACGGTCTTGACGATCGAGGCGTAGGCGTCGCGGACGGAGGCGTACTTGCCCGTCAGCCCGATGGTGACGGTCTTGTTCTTGGGGGCCTCGATCTTGCGGATGTACGACATCCAGCGCTCGCGGGCGCGGTCCTCGTGGGCCAGGTCGATCCGCTCGTGCAGCCCCAGGACGCTGAGGATCTCGCGGTCGAGCCCCTCCTGGCGCATGGACTCGGGGATCGAGTACACGCTCGGGCGGTCGTGCATGCTGAACACGCGCCGCAGCGGGACATTGCTGAACATCGCGATCTTCTCGAGCACCGTCGGACCGCACCGGCGCGTCGCGCGGCAGGCGATGATGTGGGGCTGGATGCCCGCCTCCATCACCCGCTTGATGCCCAGCTGGGCGGCCTTGCTCTTCTGCTCCCCGATGGCCTCGGGCTCGATGATGTAGGTGAGCGCGACGAAGCACACCGAGTCCTCGCCCTCCTCGAACGCCAGCTCGCGCAGGGCCTCGATGTAGAACCCGTTCTCGTAATCGCCCACGGTCCCGCCGACCTCGATGAAGACGACATCGGCGGGGGCGGAGCCGTCGCCGTACATCGCCAGCTCGCGGATCTTGCGCTTCACCTCGCCCGTGACATGCGGGATCATCTGGACATCGCGCCCGAGGTACCCGCCGTGGCGCTCCCGTTCGAGGATCTCCCGGTAGATCTGCCCGGCGGTCACAAAGTTGCGCCGGGTGAGGTTCTGGTCGAGCACCCGTTCGTAGGTGCCCAGGTCCATGTCGCACTCGGTGCCGTCGTCGAGGACGAAGACCTCCCCGTGGCGGAAGGGGTTCAGGGTGCCGGCGTCGACATTCAGGTAGCCCTCCATCTTGATGGGCGCGACCACCAGCCCCTTGTCCTTGAGCAGCTTGGCGACGCTGGAGGCGAAGATGCCCTTGCCCAGCCCGGACATGACGGTCCCCAGCACCGCGACATACTTGTGTCGCCCCCGCCGGTAGCCGTCGGGGATGGGGCTGTAGAGCTCGGTCTCGGCCCGGGCGTGCCCGGCGGAGGCGAGGAGGGACGACCCGCTGGAGCGTTCGACCTCCGACCAGTCCACGCCGCAGGCCCGCTGGGCCTTGGAGTCTCTCGAAGTGGGCATAGTGTATCGTATCCACCGGCGGCGCCGGCACAAGGGGTTGTGGACAATCCCTCCCGGGATCGATCCCCCGGCGCCGCGTCCCGCCCTTTCCTTCAGGATCCCCCGCGAGGTGTGATGTGGTCGGACGAAACTGCACTCGTTCTGTGGTCTCGTTGTCTGTTCTCATGATGTCCGCCGGTGCGAGTGCCGAGCGCCGAGGCGTCGAGCGCGGGGCGTGGCTCGGCGCCGCGGGCGAGTTCGACGCGGGCGCCTGCTTCCACTGCCGCGTGCTGGCCGAGCGCACGCTTCTGGAGGAAGGGGACGACTCCCGGCGCTTCGAGGCCGCCACGGGGCGCGACCTGCGCAACTACGCCCCGACGCGCGGGGCCGACCTGCTGCACATGCGCCTGGACTTTGACATCCCGGACATGAACACCCCCCGGCTGACCGCGAAGCAGACGCTCTCCTTCTCGCCGGTCGGGAAGCCACTGACGACGCTCGAACTCGACGCCGAGCAGCTGGACATCTCCAAGGTCCGCCTCGCCGACGACACCCGCAGCACGCTCTCCTTCACGCACGACGGCAGCCGGCTGGCGATCTCCTTCGATCCGCCCCTCGAGCCCGGCGCCAAGAGCACCGTCGAGATCGAGTACGCCCTCGCCCGGCCCACCGACGGGCTCTTCTGGACCCCGGAGTCCCCCCAGTGGCCCGGGCGCCCGGCGCAGATCCACACCCAGGGCCAGCCGGAGACCAACCGGTACTGGTTCCCCGTCCACGATTCGCCCAACGAGCGCCTGACGACGGAGATCGTGGCCACGGTGCCCGAGGGGTTCCTGGTCTCCGCGAACGGGCGCGAGGCCTCCAAGCCGGTGACAAGGGACGGGCGGACGACCTTCCACTGGCTCCAGGACAAGCCCCATGTGCCCTACCTGGTCTCGATGATCGTCGGCAAGTTCGATGTGCAGGATGTGGCCCCGGCGGGGTTCAGGTTCCCCATGCCCGTGTATGTCCCCCCGGGCAAGGGCGATCAGATCCGCCAGACCTACGGGCGCACCGCCGACATGGTCCGCGCCTTCGAGGCCCGCTTCGACGAGCCCTTCCCCTGGGACCGCTACGCGCAGCTCGTCGTGTGGAACTTCGGCGCCGGGGGCATGGAGAACACCTCCGCCACGACGATGTACGACACCGCCATCCTCGACGCCAAGGCGCTGCAGGACGCCGACCTGGAGGGGCTCATCTCCCACGAGCTCGCCCACCAATGGTTCGGCGACCTCATCACCTGCAACACCTGGGCCCACATCTGGCTCAACGAGGGCTGGGCCACCTACTCCACCAACCTCTGGCTCGAGGCCCGCGACGGCTACGACCGGGGCTACCGCAACGCCATGCACCGCACCATGCGCGGCATCGCCTCCAGCGACACCCTCGACCCCGGCGCCACGAACATCCATCCCCCCATGGTCTCCCGCGTCTACAGCCACCCATGGGAGGTCTTTCGGCGCACCGCGAACCCCTATCCCAAGGGCGCCAGCATCCTGCACATGCTCCGGATGAAGCTGGGCGACGAACTCTTCTTCAAGGGCGTCGCCGCCTACATCGACCGCCACAAGTTCACCACCGTCGAGACCGACGACTTCCGGCGCGCCATGGAGGAGGCCTCCGGCCGGTCCCTCGAGCAGTTCTTCGACCAGTGGTGCCACCGTCCGGGCACGCCCAAGGTCGCCGTCAAGGCGCGGTGGGACAGCCAGGCCAAGGCGCTGAGGGTGACCGTCGACCAGCAGCAGCTCATCGACGCCGACCACCCGGCGTTCGTCTTCGACCTGCCCTTTGAGGTCCACACGAACTCTCCCGCCACGCCCGAGCCGGTGCGGTTCGTCATCCCGGTCGACTCCAAGCGCCACGAGCACACCGTCGCGCTCGAAGCCGAGCCCACCATGCTGCTCGTCGACCCCGACCTGCATGTCCTGATGACCCCATCGGTCGAGATCCCGGCGGGATGGCTGCGCAACCAGCTCACCACGCAGCGATCGATCGCCTCCCGCCTCGACGCGGCGCTCTTTGTCAAGGGCAAGGCCGGGGCCGCCACCGAGCGCGCGCTGGCCTCCGTCCTGATGGACCCGACCGAGTTCCACTCCGTCCGCTCCGCCGCGGCCCGCGCGCTCGGAGACCTGTCCGCCGACGACGCCCTCGCCGACGCCCTCGAGCGGGGGATCGACGACGCCCGCCCGCGCGACGCGGCCATCACCGCCCTCGGGCGCGTCGGGGGGCCTCGCGCTCCCGAACTGCTCGCCCGATTGGCCGACGACGAGAGCGAGTCCTACGCCTGCCGCTCCGCCGCCTTCGAAGGCCTGGGCAAGCGGGGCAGCGCCTCGCACCTGCCGATCTTCGCCCGGGGGCTCGCCTCGAGCTCGCAGCACGAGCAGGTCAGGACCGGCGCCCTCAACGGGCTCCGCGACCTCCGGCTCCCCGAGGGGCTGGACATGGTCATCCCCCTGACCCAGTTCGGGAACCTCAACCGCGTCCGCCCGGTGGCCATCCGCGCCCTCGCCGACCTGTCCGAGTTCGACAAGCGCAAGGCCTTCGACGCCATCGCGCCGCTGCTCTACGACTCCGAAGACCGAGCCCGCGACGCGGCCATCGAGGCCCTCGTCAAGGTGAAGGACGATCGCGGGCTCGACGCGCTCGACCGGCTCGCCTCGACCACCACCCATGAGCCCACGCGCGAACTGGCGAAGAAGGCCCGGGCCGACCTCGCCGCCGCCCTGCGCAGACCCGACGCGGTGCGGGCCCTGGAGGCGGAGGTCGACAAGGTCAAGAACGACCTGAAGCGTCTCGAGACCCGGCTCAAGAAGGACGAGTAGAACGACTTCATATCATTCACCGATCGAACTCGGGCGTGGGCAGGCAATATCAGCGCGGGGCGGGTTGAAACCCGCCCCACCTGGAGGGCACGATGCATCGGTGATCCGTCCGACTCGTCTGCACGCGACGCGCGCGGACGAAGTACTCTAGCCCGGAGCCGTCGCCTCGGGCTCACTCCGTCGCCCACCCGTGGTCGGGCGCGTAGCCCAGGGCCACCAGCAGCTCGCCCGCGACATGCACGAAGTCCAGGCGCTCCTGCGCCGAGAGGTCCCGACGCCAGCGCGACAGCGACTTGCGGTGCACCCGACCGGCGGCGTCGCGGTTGTTCATCAGCCGCCCGTCGTTGAGGTCCGCCGGCGCGCCCTCGTCCTTCGCGGAGGCCATCGATGGCTCATAATCCAGGCGCAGGAACGCGCACACCCGGCGCAGCTCCGATTCCGGGTCCGCGGTCAGGGCCTCGTAGCGCACCTCGATCACCCGCGGGTGCCCGCGGTACGCCAGCCCGCACGAGGTGTCCTCCAGCCAGCGCTTCGCGCACTCGGCGATCGGGCGGTTCACCTCGTTGGGCACCAGTCTTCCATTGCGGACCGTCTCCTTGGGGTGCCTGCGCAACGAGCAGGCGACATCGCGCCCGTCGCGGATCATGTGGATGAACCGGGCCTGCGGGAACCAGCGCAGGATGCGGTCGATCGCCCGCACATTGCGGGGCGTCTTGTCGCCCCATATGGGCTTGCCCCGCCGGGCGGCGTACGCACGAAAAAAGCCGCCGGTGAACTCCACCACCGACCGGCTTGAGCGGATGTCCCGTTCGATGTCGGCGGCCCGCAGCCCCCATTCGATCGCGAGGCGCTCGGGGTTGGGGAAGTCGCACAGGATCGCGGTCTCCGGCCCGATGGCGATCGACGGGTGGCGGTCGAGCATCTCGCGGATCAGGGTCGTGCCCGAGCGCCCGCAGCCGCCGACGATGACCGCCGGATCGTGGCAGATTCCCCCAGGGGTTCCAGTGCTTCCGGGGGTTCCAGTGCTTCCGGGGGTACCAGTG
>DOJA01000059.1:0-2337 GCA_003511945.1 Phycisphaerales bacterium
GGGGGAGGTCGGGGGGTGCAGGGGGAGGAGTGTTCCTTCGCTCCGCTGCGGGCGCGCTACTTCCCGGCCACCCGCACGGGGATGCGCCGGGTCTGGGCCGCGGGGCTCTTGGTGAGGGTCACGGTCAGCACGCCGTCCTTGTAGGCCGCGTTGACCTTCGACTCATCGACCGGCGCGGGGAGCGTGACCCGACGCAGGAACGAACCGAACCGGCGCTCGGTGCGGTGGAAGTCCTTGCCGGACTCCTCCTGCTCCTCCCGCTTCTCGCCCTTGAGGGTCAGCACATCCCCGGCGACGGTGACCTCGATGTCCTCGGGCGTCACGCCGGGCACCTCGGCCTTGATCTCGATGGCCCCGTTGGTCTCGGTCACATCGAGCGCCGGCGCCCACGCGCCGGACAGGGGCGAGAGCAGGTCTCCCCCGTTGGCCTTTCGCTCGACGAACCGGCCGAACAGGCGGTCGATCTCGTCGTGCAGGTCGGAGAAGGCGGGAAGGAGCGATTCGCTTCGGCGGGCGAGCATGGTCGTTCTCCTTTCAAGATTGGGCGATCGGAGCGCAGAGTCTCCGGCCGCGCGATGGTGCGGGCGTCGGCTGGCCACATCGGGTCCGGCGACGACACCTGATTGCTCTTCCTACGAACCCGTTCGGATCGGCCCGCGATCACGCGGTGCGGATCGGCACTCGGCGCGGGCGCTGCTCCGCCGGCTTGGGCAGCGTGATGGTCAGGACCCCCGCGTCGAACGACGCGGTCACGCTCTCGCTGTTCACCGGGGCGGGCAGGCGCACCGCACGCTCGAACGCGCCGAACGGGCGTTCGGTGTGATGGACGCGGGCGCTCTCGGCGCACGCGGGCGCGACGCGCTCGCCCTTGATGGTGAGCAGGTCCTCCTCGACCGAGATGTCGATGACGCCGGGCTCGAAGCCGGGCAGGTCGGCCCGGACGGTGTAGCCCGTCTCGTCCTCGCACACATCGAGCGCCGGGAACGGCGCCGGGCGCAGGCCCGCCCGAGCGGGACGGAGCATCGGGGTCGGTCCGCTGTCGAAGAAGCGGTCCATCTGGTCGCTGAGCAGTCCGAGCGACGAGAACGAAGGAGTGCGGATCGTGAGCATGGTGGTCTCCTTGTCGTGGGCCGACGCGGTTCGGTCCGCGGGCCGGCATGTGTGACGATGCAAGCCCCGTACCACTCGCGCCACGCGTGCGGCGCTGCGCTGAACGGGTCCCGTGGCTGTCAAATTGGCAATCGAACTGCCAGCCCGGCGCGCCCTCGGCCCGGGCCCGGGGGCTCCCGGCGCGGCGGACAGGCACCGGGTTTGCAACCCCATCCGCCGGCCCTTACCGCAAGGAACCCGCGCGATGGACTTCAACCGGCTCACGCAGAAATCCCAAGAGGCCTTCCACGACGCCCAGGCCCTCGCCGTCCGCTTCGGGCACCGCGAGGTCGATGTCGAGCACCTGCTCGTCGCCATCCTCAACCAGCAGGACGGCCTGCTGCCCCGACTGCTCACGAGGATGGACCTCGACGCCCCGGCCCTGGCCCGCGACGCGACGGCAATCCTGGAGAGCCGCCCGGGCGTCTCCGGACCCGGCGCCGAGCCGGGCAAGGTGCTCGTCACGCAGCGGCTCAGCGCCCTGCTGGTCGCGTCCGAGGGCGAGGCGAAGCGATTGAAGGACGAATATGTCTCCGTCGAGCACCTCACCCTCGCCATCCTCAAGGAAGGCGAGCGGTCGGAAGCCGCACGCCTCCTGGCCCGCCAGGGCGTCACCCGCGACAGGTTCCTCGCCACCCTCACCAGCGTGCGCGGCAACCAGCGTGTGGTCAGCGCCAACCCCGAGGCCACCTACGAGGCCCTCTCCCGGTACGGGCGCGACCTGGTCAAGGAAGCCGCGTCGGGCAAACTCGACCCCGTGATCGGGCGCGACGCGGAGATCCGGCGCGTGGTCCGCATCCTCTCCCGCAAGACCAAGAACAACCCGGTCCTCATCGGCGAGCCGGGCGTGGGCAAGACCGCCATCGTCGAGGGGCTCGCCCAGCGCATCTTCAGGGGCGATGTCCCCGAGGGGCTCAAGAACAAGACCGTCTTCTCGCTGGACATGGGCGCCCTCGTCGCGGGGGCCAAGTACCGGGGCGAGTTCGAGGAGCGGCTGAAGGCGGTCCTGAACGAGGTGAAGGGCGCCGAGGGACGCATCCTGCTGTTCATCGACGAGCTGCACACCATCGTCGGCGCCGGCAAGGCCGACGGCGCCATGGACGCGGGCAACATGCTCAAGCCCATGCTCGCCCGGGGTGAGCTCCGCTGCATCGGCGCCACCACGCTGGACGAGTACCGCAAGCACAT
>DOJA01000059.1:2451-2662 GCA_003511945.1 Phycisphaerales bacterium
CGCAAGCACATCGAGAAGGACGCCGCCCTTGAACGGCGCTTCCAGCCCGTGCTTGTCGATCAGCCCACCGTCGAGGACACCGTCTCCATCCTCCGCGGGCTGCGCGAGCGCTTCGAGGTCCACCACGGCGTGACGATCCAGGACAACGCGCTGGTCTCCGCCGCCGTTCTTTCCAACCGCTACATCTCGGACCGCTTCCTGCCCGACAAGG
>DOJA01000059.1:2737-3564 GCA_003511945.1 Phycisphaerales bacterium
CCCGACAAGGCCATCGACCTCGTGGACGAGGCGTGCGCCATGATCCGCACGGACATCGACTCCATGCCCGCCGAGCTCGACGAAGTGTCCCGGCGGGTGATGCAGCTCGAGATCGAAGAGGCCGCGCTGAAGAAGGAGAAGGACCGCGCGAGCCAGGAACGCCTGGAGACGCTGCGGAGGGAGCTCGCCGACCTCAAGGCCCGGGCCGACTCGATGCGCGCCCAGTGGGAGGGCGAGAAGCACGCCATCGCGAAGGTCCGCGACCTCCGCGCCCGCATCGAGGAGGTCCGCCACCAGATCGAGCAGGCCCAGCGGAGCTACGACCTCAACAGGGCCGCCGAACTCCAGCACGGGGTGCTGCCCGGGCTGCTGCGGGACCTCGAGCCCGAGGAGGCGCGCATGGGCTCGAAGGACGCGCCCCGCATGCTCCGCGAGGAGGTCACCGAGGAGGAGATCGCCCAGATCGTCGCCCGATGGACCGGCATCCCCGTCACGCGGCTTGTCGAGGGCGAGCGCGAGAAGCTGCTGAAACTCGACGAGGTGCTCCACCGGCGCGTCGTGGGGCAGGAAGAGGGCGTCCGCCTGGTCGCCGACGCGATCGTCCGCGCCCGCGCGGGGATCAAGGACCCCAAGCGCCCGATCGGCTCGTTCATCTTCCTGGGGCCGACCGGCGTCGGGAAGACCGAGCTCGCCCGCGCGCTGGCGGAGTCGCTCTTTGACTCCGAGGACAACATGGTCCGCATCGACATGAGCGAGTACATGGAGCGCCACGCCGTCTCCCGCCTCATCGGCGCGCCCCCCGGCTATGTCGGCTACGAGGAGGGCGG
>DOJA01000059.1:3597-10457 GCA_003511945.1 Phycisphaerales bacterium
GAGGGCGGCCAGCTCACCGAGGCCGTCCGGCGCAAGCCCTACTGCGTGATCCTGTTCGACGAGATCGAGAAGGCCCACCACGATGTCTTCAATGTCCTGCTCCAGATCCTCGACGACGGGCGCGCCACCGACGCCCAGGGACGCACCGTGTCCTTCAAGAACACCGTCATCATCATGACCAGCAACATCGGCTCGCCCCACCTGCTGGAGGACTCGATGTCGGGCGGCGAGCTGAGCCCCCGCGCCCGGAACTCGGTCATGGCCGAGCTGCGCGCCCACTTCCGCCCCGAGTTCCTCAATCGCGTTGACGAGATCGTCCTGTTCAAGCCCCTCAGCGTCGCCCAGATCGGACGGATCGTCGAACTTCAGGCCCAGGCCCTCCGCACGCGCCTGAAGGAGCGCGGCATCGGCCTGGAGATCACCCCCCGGGCCACGGAGGCCATCGCTTCGGCCGCCTACGACCCGGTCTTCGGCGCCCGCCCGCTGAAGCGATATCTACAGCGCGAGGTCGAGACCCGGGTCGGACGCGCGATCCTCGCGGGCGAGGCCGAGCCGGGGTCGACCGTGAGGGTGGACGCGGAGGAGGGCGAGCTGCGGGTGGGGATTGAGCAGGGGCAGACGGTAAAGGGGTGATTGCGTTGATCACATACCCCGATCGACCACCGGGGGCGCTTCCGGGGGCGCTTCCGGGGGCGCTTCCGGGGGCGCTTCCGGGGGCGCCTCCGGGAGCGCCTCGGATCGCTGGAGTTGCCCGCCGCCGCGGAAGCCGATCACCCACACGGTGCGGGACGCGTCATCGATCGTGAAGAGCAGCAGGCAGCCGTCCACCAGCAGGCGGCGCACTTCGTACTCCACATAGTTGCTCTCTTCCGCCAGCGCGCAGCGGCGCGGCATCTCCGCGAGCGCCTCCGCGGCATCCAGCACCCGCCCCAGCCACCGCGCCGCATTGAGCGGCGCCTGTCGTTCGACGGCGATGTGCCGCGCCTGCGCAGAGATCAATTCGAACGCGGTCTCGGTGACGAGAACGGCGTAGGTCATCGCTCGACATTCAGTCCGAGCTCGTCAGACACCTCTCGCACGCCCTTCCGGAGCAACTTGACGCGCCCGTGCCTGATGTCCTGCGTGCTCCTGTCCAGCACCGCCAGACTGTCGGCGAGTTCGGCCTTGGCGCGCAGCGCGTCGAACAGCGCCGGGCTGAGGATCACCGCGTCGGGCTCGCCGTTGGTCGTCACATAGAGCGGGCGCCCGGTCCGCTTCAGCCCGTCCAAGCGTTCGCGCAGGTGGCGGCGCACATCCGTGAAACTGGTGATGTCGGTGGTTGGGATCATGAGTGGGCTCTCCCGGTGATGTACATTATTCTGTACAAGGACCGCGGAGTCCACTCCGGTCGGCGGAATCTCAACGCGCCCTGCGCCCGCGTGCGCTTGACATATTCATGCGCTGATGCGAATATGTATGCGGTCCATGGACAAGCACCAGCGACACCGCCTCATCGCGCACATCGTCTCCTCCAGGCCCGTGAAGAGCCAGGACGCCCTCCGCGCCGCCCTCGAGCAGCAGGGCGTCCGCGCCACCCAGGGCACCCTCTCCCGGGATCTGCGCGAGCTGGGCGTCGTCAAGGGCGCCGGGGGCTATGCGCTGCCCGAGAAGATCAACCCCGCTCGCGACGGGCGCGAGCTCGCCGACGCCCTCGCCCTGCTGCTCCGGTCCGCCAGCGTCGCGGGGTCGCTGGTCGTCGTGAAGACCAGCACCGCCAACGCGAACGCTCTGGCGGTCCACCTCGACAACCACCCGCCCCAGGGCGTCGTCGGCTGCATCGCGGGCGACGACACCATTTTCCTTGCGACGAACTCCCCCCGGGAGGCCCAGAGCGTCGCACGGGCGCTCATCAAGCTCGCGGGGGGCGGCGAGTGACGGTGCGCGTCGCCATCGTCGGGGCCGCGGGGTACACCGGGGCGGAGGCGCTGGACATCCTGCTGCGCCACCCGGGCGCCGAGGTTGTCGGGCTGTTCGGATCCGATCGGCGGGCCGTTGATGCGGCGCAGACCATCGACGAGCTCTTCCCCCGCTTCCGGACGCGGTGCGCCCTGCCCGTCCTCGCGGGCAGCGCGGAGGCGATCATCGGCTCCCGACCCCACGCCGCGCTGCTGGCTACGCCCCACGAGGCGAGCCACGACCTGGCGCCCGCGCTCCTCGACGCAGGGATCGTGGTGTTCGATCTCTCCGCCGCCTTCCGGCTCTCCGAGGCCGGCGCCTATCCCGCGCACTACGCCTTCGAGCACCGGCGCCCCGACCTGTTGCGCACCGCGGTCTACGGGCTCGTCGAACACAACCGCGAGCGTCTGCGGGCCGCCTCCCTGGTCGCCGTGCCGGGCTGCTACCCGACTTCCGCGATCCTGCCCCTTCGTCCGCTCGTCGATGCCGGCGCCGTGCGCGCGGGAACGCGCCCCATCATCGACTCCACCAGCGGCGTCAGCGGCGCCGGGCGCAAGCCCCATCTCACCAACCTCTTCTGCGAGGTCAGCCAGCAGGCGTACGGCGTGCTGTCGCACCGCCACCAGCCCGAGATCAACCAGCACTGCGGCACGCCCACCCTGTTCACGCCCCACCTTGGCCCCTACGACCGCGGGATCGTCAGCACCATCCATGTCGAACTCGCCCCGGGATGGACCGACGCCCGCCTCCGCACGCTGTACGAGGACCGCTACGCCCGCGAGCCCTTCATCCGGTTGCTCGCGCCCGGGCGCTGGCCCAGCGCCGGCGCCGTGCGCGGCACGAACTACTGCGATATCGCCCTCGCGCTCGACGCTGCGCACGACCACCTCATCATCGTGAGCGCCATCGACAACCTGGTGAAGGGCGCCGCCGGGCAGGCGGTGCAGGCGATGAATGTGCGCTTCGCGCTCCCGGAAGGCGCGGGCCTCCTCGCTCCGCGCGCCGAAGGAGTTGCCCCGTGAAGCCCGGCCCGGTCGTCATCAAGCTCGGCGGGCTCGCGGTCGAGGACCCCGGGCGCGCCACCCCCTTGCTCCGCGCGGTCATCGATCTCCACCGCGCGGAGCCGGCGGGGGTCATCATCGTCCACGGCGGGGGCAGGGCGGTCGATGAGCACCTCGCCCGGCTGGGGCTCGTCCCGCGGCGCGAGGCCGGGCTGCGCGTCACCCCCGAGAGCGAGATCAACGAGGTCGTCGCGGTGCTCGCGGGCTCGGTGAACAAGTCGATCGTCGGCGCCGTGCAGTCCCTGGGCGCGCCGGCGGTCGGGTTGTGCCTGGGCGATGGCCTCACCGCCCGCGCCCGCCCGCTCACGGTGCGCGGCGTGGACCTCGGGCGTGTCGGCGAGATCGACGGCGGGAGCCCCTCTCTCCTTCGCCTCCTCCTGGCGGAGCGCTACATCCCAGTCATCAGCCCCATCGCGCTCGACGAGGGCGGGCGCCCGCTGAATGTGAACGGCGATGACGCCGCTGCCGCCATCGCAGCCATTGTCGGGGCGCGGCTGCTTGTACTGCTGACCAATGTCCCGGGCGTGCTCGACGCCTCCGGGCGGACGGCGCCCGAACTCGGCGCGCCCGCCATCGAGGCGCTCATCGGCTCGGGCGTGGTGCACGGCGGGATGATCCCCAAGGTCCGGGCCGCGGTCCGGGCCGCCACCATCGCCCGCGCCCCCGCGCTCATCGCCTCGTGGGACGCGCCCGCCGACCTTCAGCGCCTCGCGCGGGGCGAGCGCGTCGGCACGCGCGTCCTGCCCGATGGTCTGGAACCCGCTTCTTCCGGAGGAATCGCCTGATGCCCGCCATCGCGCCCGATATTCACTCGCTCTCGCCGCTCTCCTTCCGCGACGCGCTGACCGGAGGCGAGGTCACCCGCGAGGACGCCCGGGCGATGTTCGCCACCGCCGCGTCGTTCAAGCGCGGCCCCGCGGGCTGCCGTGAGGTGCTGCGCGGGCGCTCCGTCGTGCTGGTCTTTGAGAAGCCCTCGCTGCGCACGCGGCTTTCCTTCGAGGTCGGCGTCGCCAAGCTGGGGGGCCACGCGGTCTACTACGGCATGACCACGGAGCGCATCGGCGAGCGCGAGTCCGTCCACGACTACGCCCGCAACCTCGAGCGCTGGGTCGACGCCATCGTCGCCCGCACCTACAGCCACGAGGTCATCGAACAGATGGCGCAGTTCGCCCGCGTGCCCGTCATCAACGCCCTCTCCGACGAGTTCCACCCCTGCCAGGCCCTGGCCGACCTGTTCACCCTGCAGGAGCACGCCGGCCCGCTGGCCGGGCGTCGGCTCGCCTACATCGGCGACGGGAACAATGTCTGCTGCTCCCTCGTGCTGCTCGCGACGACGCTCGGGCTGCGCGTCACCGTGATCACGCCCGAGGGCTTCGAGCCCCCCGAAGAGGTCCGCGCGCTGGCGTCATCCGCCGCCGCGAACTCCGGCGGGGCCTTCACCGTCACTAGCGACCCCGGCGCCGTGCGGGGCAGCGACGCCGTCTACACCGACGCCTGGACCAGCATGGGCTTCGAGCACGAGGCCCAGCGCCGGCGGCGCGTCTTCGAGCCCTACCAGGTGAACGCCCAACTCATGGCGACCGCCGGCCCCGATACCCTCTTCATGCACTGCCTCCCCGCTCACCGGGGCGAGGAGGTCACCGACGAAGTGATCGACAGCCCCCGCTCGATCGTGTTCGATCAGGCCGAGAACCGCATGCATGTCCAGAACGCCCTCCTCGCCCACCTGTTGTGCGCGGGAGAGAAGCCAGCCGACCGCCGCTAAACCCGGGAGGAAGCGCCCCATGCCCCGAAAGAAGATCGTCCTCGCCTATTCCGGAGGGCTCGACACCTCCGCGATCGTCCCCTGGCTGCTCGAGCACCACGACTGCGAGGTCATCGCCGCCGTCGGCGATGTCGGCCAGGGCGCCGACGAACTGAACGGCGTCGAGGAGAAGGCCAGGCGCTCCGGCGCCAGCGAGTGCCATGTCATCGACCTCAAGCGCCGGTTCATCGAGGAGTTCGTTTTCCCTACCGTCATCGCCGGCATCGTCTACGAGGGGCGCTACCTGCTGGGCACCTCGATCGCCCGCCCCATCCTGGCGCAGGCGCAGGTCGAGGTCGCGCGCCGGGTCGGCGCCACGGCCGTTGCGCACGGCTGCACCGGCAAGGGCAACGATCAGGTCCGCTTCGAGTCCGCCTACGCGGCCCTCGCGCCGGACCTGGAGATCATCGCCCCCTGGCGCACCTGGGAGCTGGGCTCGCGCGAGGAGATCATCGACTACTGCGCGCGCAAGGGCGTCCCTGTCACCGCGTCGCGTCAGAAGATCTACAGCCGCGACCGCAACCTCTGGCACATCTCGCACGAGGGCGGCGCTCTTGAAGATCCCTGGAACGCGCCCCCCGACGACTGCTGGATGCTCACCGCCGACCCCAGGCAGGCCCCCGATGCGGCCGAGGATGTCACTGTCGGATTCGAGCGCGGGTTTGCCCGCTCCCTCAATGGGAAGGCCATGCCCGGCGAGGCCCTGGTCGCGGAACTCAACCGCATCGCTGGACGCCACGGCGTGGGACGCATCGACCTGGTCGAGAACCGCCTCGTCGGCATGAAGTCCCGCGGCTGCTACGAGACCCCGGGCGGCGCCGTCATCGTCGAGGCGCTCAAGGGGCTCATGGAACTCTGCCTCAACCGCGAGACGCGCCACTTCCACGAGTCCATGGCTCTCCGCTACGCCGAACTGGTCTACAACGGACAGTGGTTCACCCACCTGCGCGAGGTCCTCTGGGCCGCCGCCCAGAAGATCGCCGAGCCCCTCACGGGCGAGGTCGTCGTGCGGCTGTACAAGGGCTCCGCGACCGCGATCCGGCGCCGCAGCCCGAACAGTCTCTACTCCGAGTCCTTCGCCACCTTCGGGCGCGACGCGGTCTACAAGCAGTCCCACTCCGAGGGCTTCATCCGGCTCTTCTCCCTCCCCGAGCGCATCGCGGCCCTCAAGCGGATGCAGGGGGTGAAGTGATGGCCCTCTGGGGCGGACGGTTCGAGCAGCCCCCCGACGCGCTGTTCAAGCGGCTCAACGATTCACTCCCCTTCGACTACCGCCTGCTGCCCCAGGACATCGCCGGCTCGATCGCGTGGGCCGGCGCCATCCACCGCGCCGGCGTCCTCACCGCCGACGAGCACGCGCGCCTGGTTGAGGCCCTCCGCGCCCTGGCCCGCGAGACAGAGGCCGACCCGGCGCGGATCGTCCCCGATGGCGACGAGGATGTTCATTCCTGGGTCGAGCGCCGGCTGGTCGAAGCCCTCGGCCCGCTGGGCAAGAAGCTCCACACCGGGCGCAGCCGCAACGATCAGGTGGCGACCGACCTCCGCCTGTTCGTGATGGACGCGATCGCGCGGCGCCGTCAGGAGCTCCGGGAGGCCCGCGCCGCGCTCCTGCGCCTCGCCCGGCGCGAGCAGCGCACCGTCATCGCGGGCTACACCCACCTGCAGCGCGCGCAGCCGGTGCTCCTGCCGCACTGGTGCCTCGCCTACTTCGAGATGCTCGACCGCGACGACGAGCGCTTCGCCGGCGCCCTCCTGCGCACCCGCATGTGCCCCCTGGGCTCCGGCGCGCTCGCGGGGACCGCCTACGCCATCGACCGCGACGCCCTCGCCCGCGAACTCGGCTTCGACGCGCCCAGCGCCAACAGTCTTGACGCCGTCTCCGACCGCGACTTCGTCCTGGAGACGCTGGGCGCCGCCTCGATCACCGCGCTGCACCTCTCGCGCCTCGCGGAGGACCTCATCGTCTACTCCTCCGGGGAGTTCGCGTTCCTCACGATGGGCGACGCCGTCTCCTCCGGCTCGTCGCTGATGCCCCAGAAGAAGAACCCGGACGTGCCCGA
>DOJA01000059.1:10603-11203 GCA_003511945.1 Phycisphaerales bacterium
CAGGAGGACAAGGAGCCGCTCTTTGACGCGATGGAGCACCTCTCGCTCGGGCTGCGCGTGCTCCCCGTCCTGCTGGACACCCTCACCGTGAACCGCGACGCCTGCCGACGCGCCGCCGAGGGGGGCTACGCCAACGCGACCGAACTCGCCGACGCTCTCGTGGAGCAGGGCGTCCCGTTCCGCGAGGCCCACGACGCGGTCGGCGCCATCGTTCGCCACGCGATCAGCCGATCGGTGCCTCTTGAGGCCCTCTCCCTCGAGGAACTCCGGCGCTTCGCGCCGCGCACGCCCGACAGCGTCTACGACCGGCTCCGGCTCGACTCCCTGCTCGCCAGGCGCGATGTCCCCGGCGGGACCGCCCCGGCCCGCGTCGAAGAGGCCCTGGCTCAGGCGGAGCGCCGACTCCTTTCCGTCACCCAGCGCTGACCCGGCGGCGTACCATCCGCTCCCCCTCACACCCCAGGACGCCGATGCTCCGCAAGGTCCTCCACAGCAAGATCCACCAGGCCACCGTCACCGCCGCCCGGCCCGACTATGTGGGATCGATCACCATCGACCGGCGCCTGCTCGACGCCACCGGCATGCGCGTCTCGGACGCGG
>DOJA01000154.1:0-391 GCA_003511945.1 Phycisphaerales bacterium
CAGATCCTCTTGCCCTCGCCCGTCTTCATCTCCGCCATCTCCCGCTGGGACAGCACCAACCCGCCGATCAACTGCACATCGAACGGTCGGGCCCGGAAGGGCGGCCTGCTCTGCGGGAACAGCGCCCGCCCCGCCTCGTAGAGCGCCACGGGGATGTCCATCCACACCCACGCGGGCTGGGGCTCGGTGTTCCCCTGCAAGTCCCCCTCCGGCGCCCGCGTCTCGCCCGCCGCCATCGACGCCTTGGTCTGGTCGTACAGCGCCCGCGCCTCCGGGGGCAGCCGGTCCGCCGGGAACCGCTCCGCCAGCGCCGGATTGAACATGTTCCGCAGCCCCACCGCGCGGTCCATCGCCTCCCGGGCCACCGCGAACGCCTCGGGCAGCAGGTCGT
>DOJA01000154.1:510-777 GCA_003511945.1 Phycisphaerales bacterium
GAACGCCTCGGGCAGCAGGTCGTCGACTGCCTTCCCGCCGCGCACCGCCGCGCGGAACTCCTCGGTCTTCGCGCGGAGCTGCCCGTCCGTCAGCGCGCGGACCCTTCCCTCCAGCGCGTTGATCTGGTCGACGCGCTGGTTGTAACGACGCACGAACCGCTCGTTGCGCGTGCCGAAGATCCTGTTCACAAGGGGGCCGACGATCGGGATGTCGGTGGGCATGGCTGGTCCTGTTCGGGGGCTGGGGTGTCGGGTATCGGGTGTCGG
>DOJA01000154.1:889-7061 GCA_003511945.1 Phycisphaerales bacterium
GGTATCGGGTGTCGGGTATCGGGGATGCGGGTGCGGCGCGCCAACGGAGCGTCGAACCCGAACCCCGACCTGCTCCGCGCGCAGCCGAAACGGAGGCGCGGAAGCGGTCACAACGGCATCAGCAACTTGTGATTTGAACGCGGGCGCTGCAGATCAGCACGCCGGCGGGGGCGCCGCGCCGAAGCCGGCGCGCACCGCCGATCTGAGCCCCTCATCGAAACCGGGGGCCTCCAGCCACACGGGCGCGTGGACCGCCAATCCGAAAGACTCCACGGCCGATCGGGCCGGCGCGCGCCACGCGAGGCACGCGGGCTTGGTTGGGGCCGTGCGCCGCGCCGACGACCCGTCCAGGCCCCCGGAGTGACGGGAACAGGACGGCTCGCCGCGCGCCGATCGACGCGAGTGCTCGATCAGCTCCGCCGCGTCCAACAGCGGGCTCCGGTCCCCCGCGCACGCCAGCGTCGCTGGCAAAGCCGCCAGGATCACCAGCGCCAAGAGCGCCGGTCCCACCGCCAACGGGCGACGAGACTGAACAATGAATAGTTGTTCGTGCTCTGTGCGGTTCATCGGAAGGGGTTGAGCCGTGAGAGAGTATCGACCCGCCGCCCACCCGAAGCAAGCCGGCCGCTCCATTCCTCAGTTTCATTCCGTTCAGCCCTCGTCCGGTTGCCCAACCCGCACGAGCCCCTGACAATGGACCGATGAGCGCCCAGATCCCGGACCGGAAAGTCCCCGTCGAGCGGATGCCCGTCGTCGATTCCACCAATCGCCTCGCCAAGGAGGCGGTCGAGTCCGGGCGCCTGAAGGGCCCGCGCTTCTTTGTCGCCGACCGCCAGACCGGCGCCTACGGCCGGTTCGGCCGCGCATGGCACAGCCCCGAAGGGGGGCTCTGGGCCACGCTCGCGTGGCCCGTGGTGAACGCACAGGCGGGTCCGGTCATCGACGGCCTGGGGCTCCGCATCGGTGTCGCCGTGCTTGGCGCCGTCTCCGCGGCCCTGGCCCGCGCCGGCGCTTCCCCCGCCACCGTGCAGCTGAAGTGGCCCAACGATGTCCTCATCGCGGGCAAGAAGACCGCCGGCGTGCTCTGCGAGGCCACCAGCACCCGTCAGACCACCTGGCTCATCATCGGCATCGGCGTCAATGTCAACAACGAGGCCGCCGAACTCCCCGCGCCTCTCCGCATGCCCGCCACCAGTCTCCGAGCCCAGGCCGCGCAGCCCATCAACCTTGAAGAGTTCTTCGACGACCTCGCCTTGCGCATCATCAACGCCATCGAGCCCGAATCCTTCACGCTCGAGCTCGTCGCCGACGCCGCCTCGCGCCTCTACGGCCAGGGCAAGCGCGTCACGCTCCGCCTCCCCGACGGCGCCGAGAAGGAAGGCCGACTCGAAGGGCTCTCCCCCGACGGGCGACTCATGGTGCTGACCGACCAGGGCCGCTTCATCGCGCCCCACGGCACCGAGATGTCCCTGGCCCCGCATCCGGCCTGACCGAGAGCCCTTCTCAGAGCGCCCTCCCCGCCTCCGGTGGGACGGGCGGCCCGCCGTCTCTCCTCCTCCTCATATCAGTCATTCTGTGAGCAACTCTTGGCCGGGTACTCTCCTCGGCCGTGAAGTTCCTCGTCACCTCCATCGGCTCGTCGGGCGACATCAACCCGTTCATTGCCGTCGCACTCGCGCTCCGCGAGCGCGGGCACGAGGTCGTCTTCCTCGTCAACCCCTACTTCGAGTCCACAGTCCGCGCCCAGGGGCTCGTCTTTGCCCCGCTGGGCGAGTACCTCTCCCCCGCCGATGTCGCGCGCAACACGCCCCTCGCCTTCAGCCGCCTGCTGGGGCCGATCGTCATCATGCGCCGCTGGTTCGTCCCCTTCTTCCGCCCCTCGCTCGAGGCCTACACCAGCGCCATCGCCGCCCACCGCCCGCACGCCGTCGTCGGCCACCAGATCTCCTTCACACTCCCCTGGGCCGCCCGGCGCGCGGGGATCCCCTGGATCACCTGTCCCCTCGCTCCGGCGACGATCCTCTCCATCCACGATCCGCCCCGCATGCCCGTCGGCGCCGACCTGCGGCGGATGCCCCTGTGGTACCGGCGCTTCGCGCACGCTACGAGCCGGCGCATCGTCTCGCTCCTCATTGATCCCGAACTCAACCGGATGCGCCGCGAACTCGGCATGCCGTCGCGGTACGACGCGCTCTTCGGCGAAATGCTCGAAGAACCGGACGCCACCTTGGCGCTCTGGTCCGCCCACTTCCGCCCCCCCGCGCCCGACGATCCGCCCCGCCTGCAACTCTGCGGCTTTCCGTGGTTCGACCGCAAGAGCCAGTACGCCGAGCGCGGCGAACGCCTCGCGCCCGAACTCGAACGCTTCCTCGACGCCGGCGATCCCCCCGTCGTCTTCACCCTGGGCAGCGTGCTCTCGCACACCGGGGCCGGCGTCTACCGCGCCGCCGCAGACGCCTGCCGTCGGCTGGGCGTCCGCGCCGTCCTCGTCGTCGGGCGCGACTCCTCGATCCCCGCCGACCTCCCCCCGGGCGTGATGTGCGTGGACTACGCGCCCTACGGCCTGCTCCTCCCCCGGGCCCGCGCCACCGTCCACCACGGCGGGATCGGAACCACCGCGCAGGCCCTCCGTGCCGGCAAGCCCACCGTCATCCTTCCACACGCGCACGACCAGTTCGATAACGCCGCCCGAGCCGAGCGCCTCGGAGTCTCCGCCACCCTCGTCCGGGGCCACCATTCGCCCCACGCCCTCGCGCGCGCGCTGACCCGGGTCATCGACGACCGCGGGGTCCTCGCCAGAGCCGCCGACCTGGGCCGGCGCATCGCCGCTGAAGACGGCGCCCGCCGCGCGGCCGAGGCAGTCGAGACAGTCGCCTCGGGCCGCCCCGCCCGCGAGCCCATCGAGGCCACGGTCGGCCCCGGTCCGGACCGATAGCATCCCCCGGGCCGCGTCCGGAACGCCCCCGGGCAATCCCCGACGCCCAGGCCCGTTCTGCCCTGAACCGAGGTTCACTCCATGGCGCAGGACACACCCTCCATCTCATCCTCATTGCGCCCGATCGACGCCGACCGCTTCGGGCTCGACGAGGCCCGCCACCTCCTGTGGCGCGCCGGCTTCGGGGGCACGCCCCAGCAGGTCAAGGCCCTCGCCGCCTGGGGGCCGGAGAAGGCCGTCGAGGCGCTGGTCGATTTCGACAAGTCCGCGTCCTATCCCGCTCCCAGGCCCGATGAATTCGACGCGACGCTCGTCACCGAACTTTCGGACGAAGAGCGCCTGGCGGTCCGCCGCGCCGCCCAGTCCCAGGACGAAGACACCCTCGCCCGCTTCCGTCAGCGCCGCATGGAGCAGGAGCGCCGCGACCGCGCCCAGATCGTCGAGGTCCAGAAGTGGTGGCTCCGGCGCCTCATCGAATCCCCCCGACCCCTCCAGGAGAAGATGACCCTCTTCTGGCACGGGCACTTCGCCACCTCCTACCGGACCATCGAGAACTCCTACCACATGTTCCTCCAGAATCAGTCGTTCCGCGCGCACGCGCTGGGCAACTTCGGGGAACTCCTCTTCGCCATCATCCGCGACCCCGCGATGATCGCCTACCTCGACAACAACGACAGCCGCAGACAGGCCCCCAACGAGAACCTCGCCCGCGAACTGATGGAGCTGTTCTCTCTCGGCGAGGGGAACTACGGGGAGAAGGACATCAAGGAGGGCGCCCGCGCCCTGACCGGATACTCCTTCCGCGGGAACCAGTTCGCCTTCTTCCCCGATCGCCACGACGACGGCCCCAAGGTCATCCTTGGCCAGTCCGGCAACCTCGACGGCGATGGCTTCGTCCGCGCCATCCTGGCCCAGAAGGCCTGCTCGGAGTTCCTCGCCGCCAAGCTGTACCAGTTCTTCGTCGCGCCGATCCCCGCCCGCGCCGAGCCCGGCCACCGCGAGGCCGTGACCGTCGTCACCCAGATGGGCTCCGCGCTCCGCGCATCGCGGTACGAACTCCGGCCCGTCCTCCGGAGACTCTTCCTCTCCGAGCACTTCTACGACCCCGCCGTCCGCCTGGCGCGCATCAAGTCCCCCGCTGAACTCGTCGTCGGCGCCGCCCGGTCTCTCCTCGCCCCCACGCGCGAACTCTCCGTCCTGCTCGACGCCATGGACCTCATGGGCCAGAGTCTGTTCTTCCCCCCCAGCGTCAAAGGATGGGATGGCGGGCGCCGCTGGATCAACACATCAACACTCTTCGTCCGCCAGAACACCCTGAACTACATGCTCACCGGGCGCACGCCCCAGGGGTTCGAGCCCCTCGCCGACTCACGAGTCTTCGACCCGGCGCCCCTCCTGGCGCCCCTCTCCCCGGACGACCGCAAGGATCCCGCCCGACTCGCCGGCTTCCTGATGCGCGAACTCCTCGGCGCTGCCGCCACCGAGGACCAGCGCGCCGCCCTCGCCCACTTCCTGACCTCCGGCCCCTCGCCCGACCACCCCGACACTCTCCGCGGCGCCATCGCCCTGATCACCGCCCTCCCCCAGTACCAACTGTGCTAGGAGTCCGTCACAGAATGACCTGCTCCAACTGATGGGACAGGCGTCCCGCCTGTCGCTCCTACCCCTCTCTGTGCCATCCTGTGAGGGACCATCAGAACGCCGATCCTCCCCAGTCCCCAGTCCCCAGTCCCCAGTCCCCAGACCCCCCACGAGCCACCCATGGACCTCCACAACGCCAGCGCCTTCACCCGACGCGCCTTCATGCACCGCGGGCTCACTCTCGCGTCCGCCGCCGTCACCGTGCCGGCGTTCCTTCAGAGCAGCGCCCGCGCGCTCATGCGCCCCGACGCCCCGCTCACTTCAGTCCCCGGAGTGCCCGACGAGCGCATCCTCGTCGTCGTCCAGCTCGCCGGCGGCAACGACGGGCTCAACACCGTCGTCCCCTTCGCCGATCGCGCCTACTACAACGCCCGCCCGGGCATCGCCATCCCCGAGCGCGAGGTCCTCCGCCTGAGCGCCAAGGGATCCGGGGGGGCCGGGGGCGCCGAGGGCATCGGGCTCCACCCGCGCCTGACCGGGCTCAAGGAACTCCACGACCAGGGGCTCCTCGCCGTCGTGCAGGGCGTTGGTTACCCCAACCCCAACCGCTCGCACTTCAAGAGCATGGACATCTGGCACACCGCCGAGACCAGCGGCACGGGCGAGGGCTGGCTCGGACGCTACTTCGACAACACCTGCGCCGGCCAGCCCGATTGCCCGAGCCACGCCGGCGTCGCCATCGGACGCGCCGCCCCCCTCGCCATGCAGGGCGCCAAGACCATGCCCGTCTCCTTCGAAACCCCCGACCTCTTCCGCTGGACTGGCCTCGATGGCGCCGAACGCGACCCCGCGCAGAAGACCCTCGACGCCCTCGTGCAAGGCGGACCCGCCTCCCCCGACGGCCCCGATTCCCAGGCCGCCTTCCTCACCCGCACCGCGCTCGACGCCCGCATCGCCAGCGACCGCATCCGCGCCGCGGTCGCCAGCAGGCCACTGGTCTCCTACCCCAACAACCCGCTGGCCCGCCAGCTCGCCATGGTCGCCGCCATGATCCGGGCCGGCCTCGAAACCCGCGTCTACTACACCACCCTCGGCGGGTTCGACACCCACGCCGGCCAGGGCGGCGCGAACGGCCCCCACGCCAACCTCATGCAGCAACTCGGTGCCGCCCTCCTCGCCTTCCAGCAGGACCTCAAGGCCCAGGGCAACGACGGGCGCGTCCTCACCATGTCCTTCAGCGAGTTCGGCCGGCGCGTGGGCCAGAACGCCAGCAACGGCACCGACCACGGCGCCGCCGCCCCCATGTTCCTCATCGGCCCCATGATCACCCCGGGCGTCCGCGGCGACCATCCCTCCCTCACCGACCTCGACCAGGGCGACCTGAAGTTCGGCGTCGACTTCCGCTCCGTCTACGCCGGCATCCTTACCGACTGGCTCAAGACCGACCCCGTCAAGGTCCTGGGCGGGCGCTTCCGCCCCGCCAAAGTCGTCCGGGGGTGAGAGCCACCCGAGCCGGTGGCCCTGCGGACCGCTCACTGAATGACCCATCCCCTCTGGTGGGCCGGGCGGCCCGCCCGTCACTCCCGCGGTCCCCCTGGTGGGACAGGCGTCCCGTCCGTCTCTCTTCCCGTTCTCCGAGTCATTCTGTGAGCGGCT
>DOJA01000154.1:7193-10517 GCA_003511945.1 Phycisphaerales bacterium
GAGTCATTCTGTGAGCGGCTCTTGCCGCTGCGCCGGTATCCTCCCCCTCCCATGCTCGCCTCAGTCGCTTGGCTCAACCGCCTCCTCCAACCCGCCGACCTCACCCCGGATGAGGCCGAGCATGTCCTCACCCATGTCGGCTTCCCCATCGAGTCCCGCGAGCCCCTANNGGGGGGGGGGGGGGGGGGCGACACGCGGCTCGATGTCGAACTCACCAGCAACCGCGGCGACTGCCTCAGCCACCTCGGGCTCGCCCGCGAGATCGCCGCCGCCACCGGACGCACCCTGAAGGTCCCGGCGCTCAAGGGGCTGCCCCCTTCCGCAACGCCCGCGTCCTCCGTCACCAGCATCGACAACCGAGTCCCCGAAGGCGGCTGCCCCCGCTTCACCGCCCGCGTCATCCGGGGCGTGAAGATCGGCCCCAGCCCCCGGTGGATGCAGGCCGCCCTCGAATCCGTCGGCCAGCGCCCCATCAACGCCGTCGTCGATGTCACCAACTACATCAACTTCGAGCTCGGCCACCCCTGCCATGTCTTTGACCTCGACTCCCTCACGGGCCGGCGCCTCATCGTCCGCCCCGCTCACCCGGGTGAGCCCTTCACCGCCCTCGACGGGCGCACGCACACGCTGTCGCCCGATGAACTCGTCGTCGCCGACGAACGCCGCGCCGTCTCCCTCGCCGGCGTGATCGGCGGCGTCGATTCCAGCGTCACCGAGCGGACCACCACCGTCCTCCTCGAAATGGCCACCTGGGACCCCGTCCGCGTCCGCCGCGCCGCCCGGAGACTGGACATCCGCACCGACGCCGGGCACCGCTTCGAGCGCTTCGTCGACCCCCGCGAGATCGACTTCCCCGCCCAGCGCGCCGCCGAACTCATCGTCGAATGTTGCGGCGGCGAAGTCCTGGGCGGCCTCATCGACGCCCGCGCCGAACTCCCGGCGCCCACCGTCGTCACCCTCCGTCCGGCCCGCTGCGAGCACCTCCTGGGCCTCCGCATCGACCCGGGCGAGATCACGCGGCTCCTCACCGCCCTCGCCATCGGCGTCGAGCGCCACAACGACTTGCTCCGCTGCACCATCCCGCCCTTCCGCCCCGACCTCACCCGCGAGGTCGACCTCATCGAAGAAGTCGCGCGGCTGCACGCCATCGACCGCATCCCCGTCGCGCCCTCTCTCGATGTCCGCATCGACCTCAGCCACCCGGAGGGTTGGGCGTCCCGCGAGCGCGCCACCGAAGAAGTCGGGCGAGTGCTCACCGGCGCCGGCTTCTTCGAGACCGTCACCTTCTCCTTCGTCCCAGAGCACCACGCACGCCTCTTCCTCCCCCCGGGCCACCGCGCCCTGAAGGTCGATGAAGCCCGACGCAAGGACACCCCCTTCCTCCGCCCGAGCATCGTTCCCTCGCTCCTCACCTGCCGGCGCGCCAACCAGAACGCCCAGACCAGCGCGCCCGGCGGCATCAAGTTGTTCGAGATCGCCTCCGTCTTCGCCGAGATCGACGACGGCCCGCGCTACGCACGCCAGACCCTCGAACGGCGCATCCTCGCGCTCCTCCACGACGCCGCCCACGACCACGCCTCGATGCAGGACGCCGTCCGGCGCGTCCGGGGCGCGGTCGAGTCCGTCGTCCGCGCCCTCGCCGGCTCGGGCGCCACCGTCGAGTTCGAGCCCTGCAACCCTTCCTTCATCCCCGCCTACGAGGGCGAGACCGCCGCCACCATCCGCATCAACGGCAACCTCTGCGCCTACCTCACCACCATCTCCCGCGCCGGCTCCGCCCGGCTCCTCGACCAGTGGGGGCTCGAGGCCCCCGTCGTCGTCGCCGAGATCGGCCTCGATGCGCTCCTCGCGCTCTACCCGCCCGTCGCGCGCGTCCACACGCCCCCCCGGTTCCCCGCCATCGAGCGCGACCTCTCCCTCATCCTCGACGAACCCGTCGAGTGGGCCGCCATCGAGCGCGCCCTCGCTGACGGGCGCGACCCCCGCCTCGAATCACTCGAGTTTGTCGGCGCCTTCCGCGGCAAGCCCGTCCCGCAGGGCAAGAAGTCCGTCACCCTCCGACTCACATTCCGCGAGCCCGAGCGCACCCTCCGGAACGAGGAAATCGACGAGCCGGTTCAAGCCATCGTCGATCGGATGGCCTCCGCCCTCGGCGCCACGCTGCGCGCTCCCGGCGCGTGAACCTCGCCAATCGCGCCGCGCGCAGCACCCTGTCTCTCTCTCTCCCTCACGAACCCCCGGCGCAAGCCGGGGGCCTCAACGACCCCCCGAACGACGCCCGCGCCCGGGTCGTATACTCGATCGAACCTTCCCCTCGTGACGAACAGGAGGCCCGCATGACCCCCACGCAGACCCCCACGCAGACCGCCGCCAAGCCCCACGCGGCCGGCGCCTCCTCCGCCCAGCACCTCCCCGCCTCCGAACGACCCTACATCTGGATCGACGGCCAGCTCCTCCCCAAGTCCAAGGCCGTCATCAGCGTCTTCGACCACGGCTTCCTCTACGGCGACGGCTGCTTCGAGGGCATCCGTGTCTACCAGCGCAAGATCTTCAAGTGCCGCCAGCACCTCAACCGCATCTACCGCAACGCCGAACGCCTCCGCATGACGATGCCCTACACCCCCGACCAGGTCCAGGCCATGATGCGCCAGTGCATCGAGGCCAACGACCTCACCGACGGCTACATCCGCCTCATCTTCTCCCGCGGCGTCGGCACCCTCGGCCTCAACCCCTTCAAGTGCCCAACGCCCACCATCGTCTGCATCGCCGACCAGATCGCCCTCTACACCCCGGAGATGTACGAGCAGGGCATGCGCGTCGTCGTCGCCAAGCGCCCGCGAACGCCCACCGCCTGCCTCGACCCCTCGATGAAGTCCCTCAACTACCTCAACAACATCCTCGCCAAGGTCGAGGCCATCGACGCCGGCTGCCTCGAGGCCATCATGCTCTCCACCGACGGATTCGTCGGCGAGTGCACCGGCGACAACCTCTTCGTCGTCAAGGGCGGCCAGATCCTCACCAGCCCCCTCGATGTCGGCATGCTCGACGGCATCACCCGCGCCTTCGTCATGAAGGACCTCGCCCCCGCCATCGGCGTCAAGGTCACCGAGCAGCGCCTCCGCATCGAGGATGTCCTCAAGGCCGACGAGGTCTTCCTCACCGGCANNCGACAGCACGAAGATCTCCGCCGGCGAAGGCCCCATCACCAAGCGCCTCCGCGCCCAGTTCCGAGCCATCGTCACCGGCCCCAGCGTCCCGGAGAACTGAGAAGCCCCGCGCGGAGTGACCTTCCCCCTCAGGTGGGACAGGCGCCCCGCCCGTCTC